>JASHQJ010000024.1 GCA_030037595.1 Candidatus Binataceae bacterium | reverse complement strand
GTGCCGACGCTCATCATCCACGGCGACGACGATCAGATCGTGCCGATTGCCGACGCCGCGATGCTCTCGGTGAAGCTCGTCAAGAATGCGCGGCTCGAAGTGTACAAAGGCGCGCCGCACGGTCTCTGCTCGACGATGAAGGATCGCGTCAACGCCGACCTGCTCAAGTTCTTCAAGGAGTAAGTTCTTAAGCATCGGGACATGCGCCCCCCGCTCTTGCGGTGGGAGGCGCATTCATATCGACTCTGACTCGGCGCCGCGGCGCCGGGTCAGGTGGATTCGTCATTCCAAGAGGCTCTCAGAGCCAGCGATTTCGACGCGATTCGCCGCTTCCCGAAGAGCGATCTGCACAATCACGTCGTCGGCGGCGGCAATCCGGCGTGGGTTTCCATGAAGACCAACGTCAGGATCGATCCGCTCCAACGGAAGCTTACGTCGATGGCGGAAATGCATGCCTGGGCGGAGGAGCATCTTGGCCACCTCAACAGTCCTGACAACCGGCTGCTCTTGATTGAGGCGGCTTTCGTGCAGGCCGCAAGCGACGGTGTCACGCGGCTGGAAGGTGGCGAGGATATCTGGGCGCCCAGGTTTTACAAATTCCCGGCGGCCGCGCTAACCGAACGACTCAAGCAGATTCACTCGCGTGTCGCGCCGGACATCGAATGGATTCCGCAGCTCGGCATGTCCCGTCATTGCCTGTTCCGCGATCTCGATCGATGGATTCGGCCGTTTCTAGAGCTCGGTTTCTATCGCACGATCGATCTTTCAGGCAATGAGTTCGCGCAGCCGATCGAGAAATTCAAACCTATCTACCGCCTCGCCAAGGAGCATGGCCTGGGCCTCAAAGCGCACGCGGGAGAGTGGGGCGATGCCGACTCTGTCCGGCGTGCGGTCGAAGAGCTCGAGCTCGACGAGGTGCAGCATGGGATCGCCGCCGCGGAGTCGCCGGCTGTGATGCGCTTTCTCGCCGACAGTCGCATACGACTGAATGTTTGCCCGACCTCGAACGTGATGCTGAGCCGCGCCGAATCGTTGGCGAGTCATCCGATTCGCAAGCTCTACGACGCGGGTATCAAGGTGACAATCAACACCGATGACATGCTGATGTTCGGCCAGAGCGTTTCGGATGAGTTTCTGAATATCTACCGCGCCGGATGTCTGACCGCCGACGAGCTCGAGCAGGTGTGCCGCAACGGCCTGAGCGATGACTGAAAAAGCAAAGAAAGCTCTGCGCAAGAGCTGCTCCCCTTCGCGGTGCGGGAAGGGGTTGGGCCTCTTTCCCTTCCCCCGGGGAAGGGATGTTTGGCGCGAAGCGAAATGTCAGCACGAAAACTTGGGCATCCTTAATTACGTCGCGCGATTGCTCATTGCTATTCAGAGCCAGGTATGAATTCGCAACTGACATTCGCGCTCTGGCGTGAGGCGCGCGGCCGGGTGTAGTAGTCGAGCAATGAGCTTTTGATTCTTGAACCATCAAGGGAGAGTTGAGGATTGACGTCGGACTGATGTTCTCGTTCCGCAATCCGCCCAGATGGAAGAAGCCGTGGACAGAGGTTTGTGAATCCCAGCTTGAACAGGCGCAACTCGCCGAGAGCTTGGCTATGACACGGTCTGGCTGACCGAGCATCATTTTGCCGAAGACGTACTCGCCTTCGCTGATGACGCTCGCGGGGGCGGGCGCCGCGAAGACGCGCCGCGTGCGCATCGGGACTTTCCTGCGGCTGCTCCCGCTGCATAATGCCGTGCGCCTCGCGGAGGACGCGGCAACGGTCGACGTCATCTCCAAAGGACGCTTCGACCTCGGCATCGGCAAGGGATACGCGAGCCACGAATTCCTCGGTTACGGGATTTCACGCAAGGAGCGCGCATCCCGTTTCGAAGAAGGCATCGAAGTTAGCCGCGGCATCTGGACGCGCGATCCCTTCTCATTCCAGGGCAAGCACTACGACCTCCGGGACATCCGCCTAACGCCGAAACCAGTGCAGCAGCCGCATCCTCCGCTCTGGGTAGGCGCGCTTAACCCTAAGGCAGTTGACCGCGCAGCACGGCTCGGATGCCATTATCTGGGGGTCGGAGATGCCTCCGTCTATGACGAGGCGCTGCGGCGCTATGGGCGCAACCCGTGGGACTTCGACGTGGCGCAACTCGTATGGACCCAAATCACGCCCGTAAGGGACCAGGCGTGGGACGAGGCACAGGAACATGTGCACTGGATGCTGAAGGTCTATGGCGAGTGGCTGGGCTAAGCGCGTGAACTTCAGGGTCCGTCGTCGATATTCAAGCCGCCGCCGGCCTCGGAGTTGCGGCACACCACCGAACCGCTGCTGTTCAACACCATGGGGGCACGCCGTCGGAAGTCGCCCAAGGCCTCGAGAAGTTCACGAGCAAGGTGCGGACGACGCATCTCGTCCTTGGGATGCATCTGCCAGGCATCGATCCGAAAGTCGTGCGGCGCTCGATGGAAATCTTCCCGCGCGAGCTTCTGCCGGCGCTCAAAAAGAAGCGCCAGCGGATCGCGCGCGCGGCCGGCGTGGCGCCTGCGGGCTTCATGCCGGCGGCGTCCAGTCGATCTGGCGTTTGACCTCGACGCTCAGGATTTTGTAGGCGGAGAAGATCTCCTTCCTGCGGACGATCATTGTTTCTCGATGAAGACGGCAATGAGTATTACGATTGACGCAACGATCGAGAGCCATCCGAACCAGTCGCCGAAGCGCGTGTAGAAAGTTGCCCCGGGGCCGAGTGGCAGGTCGGCGACGATGATCGCGGGGTCGTGCACGAAGGTCGAGTCCGATCCAAACGATTTCCCATAGGCGCAGTGCGCGGTGACGTATCCGGTCTTCGCCGAGCGCGCTGTTGCGAAGCCGTTCTCGACGCCGCGCACCCATGACATCCGCTCGTGCATCAGCGCGTTCGGTCCTTCCCAATCCCACGCGGGCACGAGCATCAGGCGGATATCCTCCTTGCCGTAGCCGCGGATGAACCATGGATAGTCGAGGTCCTTGCAGATCGCGACGCCGGTCTTGCCCCACGGCGTGTCGAAGGTGAAGATGCTCGTGCCGGGTTGATAGCCGGCTTCGAAGCCGCGCACGAAGTAATGCTTGTCGTACTCGCCGACGAATTTTCCGTCTGATGAAAAAATCCAAGCGGCATTCATCTTGGGCGGTTCCGGCTCGTTGATACCGGCAACAAGCCATACGTGCGACGCGCTGGCCGCGTCGGAAAGCATCTTCATCTCCGCGGCGCGATCGCTGTCGGTGACGCTCAGGATCTTTTCCGGCAATACCACGATCTGCGCGTTTTGCGCGGCTGCCTTCGGCACCTGCTTCGCGTAGAAGCTGAGCAGGTCCTCAGCCTTGGCGCGATCGGTTGCGCGCCAAGCAC
Source organism: Candidatus Binataceae bacterium (assembly GCA_030037595.1). Lineage (GTDB taxonomy): Bacteria > Desulfobacterota > Binatia > Binatales > Binataceae > JASHPB01. The sequence continues at coordinate 2,027 of JASHQJ010000024.1, read as the reverse complement.
CGATTTCGTGATCGCTTGCGATCATCGCGACGCCGACGTGTGGTTGGGGCGCTGACGTCGCCATCCGCACAACGCCGAAGATGATCGCGGCAGCAAAAGCTCCGATCGCTACTGAAGTCGGCGCGAGCCAAGACTTTCCGATTTCGATGCGGTACCATGCAAAGGCGAGAGCCGAGGCGGGCAGCGACATCGCGAAGACTATTCCCCAAAGGCCAGCGACTGACGCGAGTTGCAGCAGCGGCCGCAGCGTATCCATGCGGTAAGCGGGATCCGCCCAGGTTCCGTCGTACTGGGTGCGCGCGAGAATGAAACTCAACGCTGTGTAAAGAATCGGAAACACGAACGCGGTTGTCCAGTTGTTCCAGCGCCGGGCGGCGCCGCGCGCGACCAGCACTATCAGTCCGACGACGATACCCGCGGCGGCAGCGATTCCGATGAAAGCCGGGGTCGAGAGAAAAGACGATTCCGCGCTCCATTCGCCAAACGTTCCAAGGAAGACCGCTATGAACGCGCAGAGCATCGCAGGCGAGCGCGTCGGCGCGGCAAATGCGGCAGCGAGGAGCGGCAGCGGCGCGAACAGCGCGAACGGCCAAAGATCGATGTGTCGAATCGCGAGGTAGTAGGAACCCGCGGATGCGCCGATGCAGAAAATCTCGCCGACGATGCTGGCGAGGAAGAGATCCGGCTTTTCGGACCTCTCATCGGGTACTTTCGGAACTGCGCTGGACATGAGCCTAGACTGCTAGTTGCGCGCCCTCGAAGCTATCAGCGAAATGAAGTCCAACGCTTTGCCAACGCGGTCAGCACTGATAAGGTTCGCGTCTCGCACGCCGATGATTCACTAACACAAGGCGTCTTTCCCATTTTTATCGAAACCTTCTCGTGCTGAACGCGAGCGTCGTCGCACGCTCGTCTGTGGAGAATAATCATGACTGCATACACATCGCGTGTGTACTCAGGCGGGGAAGACCTCAAGCTGCTGATCAAGTTCGCTGAGATGGCATCGGTCGCGCTGATGCCGCTCACGACCTACCTGAAACCCGGCGACGTCGTATGGGCGATGTACAACATCGATCGCACCGACGACATCCGACTCTGGTTCGACGCCGATGGTCTTGCGGCGTATGCGATGTTCGACGCGCTGCTGCACGTCGATTTCGATATCCACCCCGACTGTCCAATCGACGAGGCGCTGCTCGATACGATTCTCGTGTGGGCTGAGGATCGCCGCCGCGCGGTTGGCCTCGCCGCGAGTATGCCGAAAGCCTACGCCATGATCGGCAACAACGTGCTCTCGACCAAGGCGCTTCAGAGCGACGCCAGGCGAATCGCGATGATCGAGCGTCGCGGCTATTCGCGTATCGATCGATTCGGCGTCCTCTACAAGCAGAGTCTTACTGAGGCGGTGATTGAAGCTCCGCGCTTGGAGCCTGGACTCAGGCTTCGCCACGTCACCGACGATGACCTCGAGCAACGCGTCGATCTGCATCGCGATGGGTGGTCGGTGTGAGGGCCGTCGAAGGCCACAGTCGAGAACTATCGCCGCCTACGCACCGCGCCACTTTACGATCCAGAACTTGATGTAGTGCTTGAAGATTCGCAGGGGCGATTCCTGGCCTACTGTGTCGGCTGGCTCGATTACTCAAATGCCGTAGGTCACTTCGAGCCGGTCGGATGCCGTCCCGAGTCCACGCGCCGCGGTTAAGCACGCGCTCTGATCGTCGAGGGACTTGGCCGGATGAAGGCGCGTGGCATGCGAACCGCGATGGTCGCGACCGAGAGCGTCAACGCACCCGCGATGCGGCTCTATCCGTCGTGCGGATTCGTCGAGGTCGATCGCGCGTATCACTACACCAAGCGCGTCGTCGTTTGAGAAATACGATTGAATCGTTTTCCGGCAACCGTCATAGATTCATGGATCACTCACAATCCGAAGGCTGATGTCTTTGCGCTAAGGAGAGCCCGCATGCCCAAACATCCGATTCGCTTTGGAATTCAAACCGGCCAACAAAACGTCGAATGGGAGC
>JASHQJ010000232.1 GCA_030037595.1 Candidatus Binataceae bacterium | reverse complement strand
AGATCTGGTTGGCTACTATTCCCATGTCGAGCGTGGTCTCGGCGGCGATTCCCTCGCGCGTCGCGGCCGCCGCGAACTCGTCGAGCACGCTTCGTCCGCGCGTGGTCAGCACTTCGCGCATCTTGGTCGAGAAGTCGAGATATGGCTCCAGTCCGAGCGAACCTGATATATCATGGAAGAACGAGCCTTCGATCGACACGATATCGACCACGTGCAGACCGATAAGAGTCGCTCCGAACTTGCGCGCCAAGGTGAACGCGTAGGCTTGCGCGTTGCGCGAGTGCTCGGAGGTGTCGATGCCGACGAGGATTTTTTTGAACAACAGCGGTCCTCCGCGTTGAATCCCGCGATAGCACGGGCTTCGGTTGAGCCTCAAGGGGTTTGGGCAGGTTGAGAATGAGCGAGCAGAAAGAATCACGTTTGCTGGCCTTGGTTGAGGAGCTGGTCGATGCCGCCAAGCGGGTCGGGCTCGAGGTCCGCCGCGAGAAGATCCTTCGCGAAATCGGCTATCGCGCGCGGGGCGGAGCCTGCCGGATACGCGACAAAAATCTTGTGATTATCGATCGCGAGCAGCCCGCGCATGAGCAGCTTGAAGTACTTGCCGAGGCGCTGCGCGCCCGTGATTTCGACGCGCTCTATCTTTCGCCGGCCGCGCGGCGCGTAATTGAAGCGGAGCCGGCTTCATCTTGAGGAATTACTGATGCCGCGTCTTTCGGACATCACGCCGGCCGGGCGCACGAGCGACGAGCAGCGGCGCACCAGCACCGAAGAGCGGATGCTGACGTTCCACGCGCGGCTGAAGGAGCGCAACCTCAAGTCCACGGGACAGCGCGACGACATCGCGCGGGTCTTTTTCGACATGGGCCGCCACATCAGCGCCGAAGAGCTGTACGCCGAAGTCAAGAAGATCAATCCGCATGTCGGCTACGCGACGATCTATCGGACGCTACGCCTGCTGAAGGAATGCGCGCTCCTCTACGAGCGCCATTTCGACGAAGGGCAGGCGCGCTACGAGGCGGTCGGCGAGCGCCATCACGATCACTTCATCTGCGAGCGCTGCGGCAAGATTATCGAGTTCGAGAACGAAGCGATCGAGCGGATGCAGGAAATCGTAGCGAGCCAGCTCAAGGCGATGCTCACGCGGCACAAGATGGAGCTCTACGGCATCTGCGCCGAATGTCTCGCCGAGCAGCGCGCCTGACCTTCCTCAAAACGAAAGTACGTAGCGGGCGGGCCGCTCTTTATCGCGGGCGCGACTTGGTTCATAAACTTAAGTCGCTGCCAGCAGCGCGACTAATCCTCACGGAGCGAGCGGCTCATGAATGCGGATGAAGGAATCCTCAGCGGGCTCAAAGTAATCGACTGCGCGACCTACGTCGCCGGACCGGCCGCCGCCACGATTCTCTCGGATTTCGGCGCCGACGTGATCAAAATCGAGCGGCCACCCGATGGTGACCTGTGGCGCACGTTTTCCTCGGTCCCCGGATATCCGAGCACGGACTTCCACTACACGTGGCTGCTCACGAGCCGCAACAAGCGGAGCATCGTGCTCGATCTAACCAAGGACGCGGGCCGCGAGACGCTGCTCAAACTGGTCGCCGGCGCCGATGTCTTCGTTACCAATTTCCAGCCGTCGCTCCTCGGCAAGTTCCGCCTTACCTGGGACGATCTTCGTCCCGTCAATCCACGCCTCGTCTATGCCCTCATCACCGGCTACGGCGAGAAGGGCGACGACGCGGACGCGCCCGCCTACGACGGGCTCGCATACTGGGCGCGCTCGGGCCTGATGACCAGCGTTACCGGCGCCGACGGCACTCCGGCCGGCGCGCGGCCCGCGATGGGCGATCATCCGACGGCCGCGACTTTGTTCGGCGCGATTATGCTCGGACTCTACCGGCGCGAGCGCACCGGCAAGGGCTCGAAGGTGAGCACGTCGCTGATGGCCGCGGGAGCCTGGGCCAATAGCGTCGATATCCAGGCCAAGCTCTGCGAGGCCGAGTTTCCGGTGCGTAGGCCCGGCGCGCGCCCGATGAATCCGCTGATCGCCGCGTATCCGAGCAGCGACCATCATGCGATGATCATCGCGCTGCTCGATCCCGAGCGTGAGTTCTCGCGCCTCTGCGAGGCGCTCGGCGAGCCCGACCTCGCGACCAGTCCGCTCTTCGCGACTCAGGATGCGCGGAAAGAAAACGCCGCCGAGCTGCATGCGATCCTGCTTTCGCAGTTCGAATCGAAGTCGCTCAGCCACTGGCGCGAGAAATTCCGCATCTACGATATCAAGTGGTCGCCGCTGCCGACTCTCGATGAAGCCGTGCGCGACCCGCAGATGCGCGAATGCGGCGCGATCGTGAATGTCGATTATCCGGGCCACGGCACGATCGAAACCGTGAACAGCCCCGTGTTCGTGCTCGAGAGCGACAAGCAGAAGCCGCGCGTGCCGCCCCGCTACGGAGCACATACGCTCGATATCCTCAAAGAAGCGGGATTCAACGCCGACGAGATCGAGCGCTTGGTCAAGTCAGGCGCGGCGGTCGATGGCAGCAGCAAATGACCGCGATGGAAAATCCGCCGAGGCCGCTCTAGGATAGCGCCATATCAATGCTTCGCCCGCGCGCGACGCGCGGCTCAACTCGCGATACGAGGCACTTGCGATGGATCACAAGCCGCGCATGCTCGAAGGTTTCCGCGTTCTGGATTTCACGCATTACGTGGCGGGCCCGACCTGCACGCGAATCCTCGGCGAGATGGGCGCCGACGTGATCAAGGTCGAGCGCAGCCTCGAAGGCGATCACGTGCGACTGCTCGGCCTGGTCAAGGACGGCATGAGCACGTACTACTTCCAGCACAATCACAGCAAGCGAAGTCTCGCCGTGGATCTGCGGACCGAGCGCGGGCGCGAGCTGATTCTCGCGATGATTCCGAAAATCGACATAGTCGTGGAGAACTTCGCCCCGGGCGTGATCGCGACGATGGGCTTTGGCTACGAAGCGCTCCACAAGATCAATCCCGCGCTCGTGATGTGCTCGGTCTCCGTCGCGGGGCAGCAGGGGCCGCTCAGCTATAAGCCCGGCTATGATTTCCTCGGCGGCTCGTTCGCCGGCGTGATCGATCAGATTGGCGAGCCGGACCGCCCGCCGAGCGTGCCCGGAATGGCGATTGGCGATGTCTCGACGGGAGTCGCGGCCGCGATGGCGGTCGGCTTCGCGCTGATCAATCGCCTCCGCACGGGCGAAGGCCAGTACGTGGACGCTGCTCTGCTCGACACGTATTTCCATATGCACGAGTTGTCGGTGCCGGTGGTGTCGCTGCGTCCCAAGTTCGTTCCGAAACGGATGGGCGCGATGCATGCGACGGGATGTCCCTGCGGCATTTACCAGGCGCCCGACGGCTACCTGTTCCTGATAGTCCAGCAACACGAAATCCCGCGGCTCTGGCGCGCGATGAAGCGGCCTGATCTTGCCGAGGATGCGCGATTCAAGACCAATCGCGATCGGCTGAAGAACAGCGATGAGTTCAAGCGAATCTTCGAGGCGTGGCTCGCTGAGATGGGCACGCGCGACGCCGCGATCGCAGCGCTCGACGCCGAGCGGGTGCCATGCGCCCAAGTGCTGAAGCTGGCCGATGCAATGGAGCATCCGCATCTGCGCGGACGCAAGACGGTGCGCCGCGTGACGAGCGAGCAGTTCGGTGAATTCGATATTCCCGGGATGCCGACGAAGTTCTCGGCCTGGCCCGACCGCACCGACCTGAAGGCATCGCGGCTCGGCGAGGACAACGCCGCAGTGCTGAAGGAAATCCTCGGGATGTCGGATGCCGAGATCGAAAAGCTCCACGCCGACAAGGTGTTGCTCGGAGCGCCCACGCCTGAATCGAATCCCGCCTAGGGATCTGGGATGGGCAGTGCGCGATCGCTGCGCGACGCCGAAGATCAACTGGCCCTAGCGATGGCGCGGCGTTAGACTGGCCCTCGGAGGGCGGTGCGATGGTCAAGTCGCATGGATTGCATCACATCAACCTGAACGTCGCTGACGTCGGACGCGCGCTCAAGTTCTACCAGCAGGCATTCGGCCTCGAAGTCGCCTTCTGGGAAGGCAAGACGATGGTCTTCCTGCATTCGCCGGGCGCGCGCGACACGATCACCCTCTGCCAGGCCAAAGAGGGCGAACCCATCGGAGGAGGCGGCGTTTCCCATTTCGGTTTTTCGCTCGACAAGGGCGGCCTCGAAGGAGCAGTTGCGCAGGTAGAGCAGGCCGGAGGCAAGCTGCTCTCGCGCGGCAAACATGGTGGCCGCTTCCCCTATGCCTACGTCGCTGATCCCGACGGCTACGTTATCGAGCTCGGCAACGGCTGAGCGCGCGACCGAAGCTCGAGTCTTGCGGCGACCAACGATCTCATGAAACACGCGGGAGAGGCGGCGCTCGACCAACTCGAACCGATTCTGACTGAACTGCGCAAGCTGCCGGGACTCCGCGAGCGCAAGCGCGGCGCGTTCTACATGGGCTCGGTCGGCTTCCTGCACTTCCATGAGGACCCGGCCGGTTTCTTTGCCGATCTGAAAGAGGACGGCGATTTCGTCAGGATGCCGGCGAACAACGCGCGCGAAGTAGCGACGCTGCTGCGTCGCGCCGCGGCCGCGGTCAAGGCCGCCGCGAAGCGCTAGAGCCGCGCCTCGGCTTCTGGAGCCGCTCCGCCGCGCGCGGCAGAGCCTCGGGTCCTGCGCGATGGCGATAGTTCATGTCGTTGCCGCAGTGCGGGCAGTTGATGTCCTTCCACCTAACGACGCGCCCGCAGAAGGGGCATCGATATCGCCGGCGCGCGACGAGCCAGAAGTATCCCGCCGTCAACCCCACCATCAGTAGTCCGACAATTGCCTGCCGCATCGAGGTCGTCCGCGCTCGACCTGCCTACGCCAGCCCTTCTTTGAGAGCGTCGTCGAGTGCGCCGATGTTCACGTGGTGCCCCTTGGCCATCACGACCAGGAACGCGTTGAGCTCGGCGTCGGCGATCGATGGGAGCTGCTCCTCGATCTTGCGAATCACCCAGCGCTGGCCACGGTTGAGCAACTCGAGCTTGGCGCGGAAGTCTCCCACCGCACGCACCTTCTCGACGAAGTCTCCGGTCTTGTTCGAAGGCGCGCCTCCGAGGCGTCGCACATGTGCGGCGAGTTCGCTCGCATAGTAGCCCTCGTCATGGCCGACTTTTTTAAGGAGCTCGCGCAGCACGAGCGACTTCGCAAGCTCCGTCAGCTCGTGCAGAACGCGGCCGCCGGCACGCTCCGCCTCGCCCATCACGTTCAGAAATTCTTCGAGCTTTGTGTCCATGACGTCACCATATCGGGATTACCGGGCAGTAGGCCGCGACGAACGAACCACCGCGGCTCAGCGACGCCCGGACGATTTGAATGATCGGTTCGATTGCGCCGCGCCCGCGCGCGCCGCCGAACACCGACGCCGTGAGCCTCCGCTTCGCGAGCGACTGCAAGAGGCCAGGTTGCTGGGGCAACTCCTCGATCGGCATGATTTGGTCGGTCGGGATACGCGCGAGGGTTTTGGCCTCCTTGATCGCGTCGTCGAGTCCCCCGAGCGAATCGACCAGTTTGATCTTGAGCGCTTCCTTGCCGCTCCACACGCGGCCCTGCGCGATCTGATCGACCTGCTCGACATTCATATGCCGGCCGTTGGCAACGATCTTGAGGAAATAGTTGTAGGTCGTGCCGAGGAGCTGGTCGCGGAACTTCGTCGCCTGCATGGGCGTGAAGTCTGTAAACTCGTCGAACATCTCGACATTGGCGCCGCGCGTCACGCTGTCGGTGTTGGCGTAGAGCTTGGCCGCCGCGGGCGTGATGTTGAACTTGCCGCCGAGCACTCCGATCGATCCGGTGATTGTGCCGGGCTCTGCCACGATCTTCGCCGCGGGCGTCGCTACCCAGTAGCCTCCCGACGCGGCCAGCCCCGACATGCTGACCACGACCGGCTTCTGCTTGGCCGTGAGCGCGACCTCGCGCCGAATCAGCTCGGAGGCGATCACTGAGCCGCCCGGCGAATTGATGCGAAACACTACTGCCACGACCGAATCATCCTCGCGCGCGTCTTTGAACGCGTCCATCATGTCGGATGCGGTCATCGATTCGGCGCCCGGCTCCGAGAACGGATCGAAGCCTTCGTTGCCGCGGACGATATCGCCTTCGCCATATACTACCGCGATCCGATCGCCATCGGTGAGGCTCGATAAGATGCCGCCGCGCGCGTAGTCCTCGTAATCGACGAGCTTGTGATGTCCGCCGCCGTGCGACTTCATGCGTTCGTCGAACTGATCCTCGTACTCGAGCCGATCGACGAGATGCGTCTTTAGCGCGTCGTCGGCTTCGAGCGGCGCCTGATCGATCAGCGTCTTGATTGTGTCGGGCGACAGCTTACGCTCGGCCGCTTCCAGAGCGGTTATCTGATCGTACATGCTACTCACGAGATCTTCGTCTTCTTCTTTCTGCCCGGGGGTGTAGCCTTTCTCGGTGAAGATGTTGGCGGCGGACTTGTACTTGCCGATCGCGGCAAAATTGGGCGTGATGCCGAGCCAGTCAAGCGTCCCGCGGGTGAACAACTCGCGCATCCCGACGCCGACGATATTCATCTCGCCCTGCGGCATCAGCGAGACCTCGCCAGTCGCGGCAGCGACGATGAAGGGCATGTTGCCGGGAGCGGACTCGCCAGCAGTTTCGACGTAGGCGGCGCTCCACTTGCCGTGGCTCCGGAAATTCTTGATCAGCGTCGCGATCTCCTGGCCTTGGGCGAGGTCCATCTGCGGGTCGATGACCTTGATCGCGAGTCCGCTGATTTTCGGATCGCGCGACGCGCGGTCGATGGCGTTACGGACGAAGTTGAGGGGCGTCTCCTGCTGGCTCAAAAGTCCCAGTACTCCGCCCTGGCCGCGCTCGACCACGGGGCCATCGAGCGTGACCATCAGCACCGAGCCGGACTGGATGCGATGCGCCAGGTATTGTGAAACCGCGATAATCGCGACCAGCACCACGACAATAATCACAGTCCGCAGGATCCATCGCACGAACCTTCGCAACATTGATTCTCTCCGATCAGCCGCGCGATCACTTGACAGCGCGGAGGTTAGCTCAAAGGCTAGCCAACCATACCTTGTTGCCATGAGCCAACCGTCAACAAACCCTGCCGCTGGCCGCGGCGCGCTGCTATTGAGCGAACATCCGGCGGGCGCGGTGCATCGACGGATCGTCGCGCTCACCTTCGCAGCCTGGATATTCGATTTCTACGACCTGTTGCTCTACTCGTTTCTGCTCGTTCCGGTCGCGCGCGAGCTTCACCTGTCGCCCGAACAATCCTCCGTCGCGCTCGGGATGTCGCTCCTGATGACGGCGGTCGGCGGAATCGTGTTTGGCGTGGTTGGCGATCGCATCGGGAGGCGGCCGACAATTGTGCTGACGGTCGCGATCTATGGACTCGGCACGCTGCTCTGCGCGTTCAGCCATTCGCTCGCCGAGCTCGTGCTATATCGCTCGATTACCGGGCTTGGGATGGGCGGAGGATGGGCGCCCGGACAGAGCCTCGTCGCGGAGAGCATGCCGGCCGAAAGCCGCGCGCGCTACGCCGCATACGTGCAGACCGGCGCTCCGCTCGGAGGCTTGCTCGCCGCGGCCGCGGCGGGATTCGTTGCACCGCAGGTCGGATGGCGTCTCACCTTTGCGCTCTCTGCTACACCCGCGCTCCTCGTCCTCGTGGCCGTGATGCTCTGGCTGCCGGAGAGCGACGTTTGGATGCGCAACGCGAGCGCAGGCAGGTTGCGCGGTGAGATCAGCGCGATCATCCTGTACCGCCGAATCATCGGACTGCTCTTCGTTGTCGTGCTGCTCAACTCCGAGGCTTACTGGTTCACCTATAGCTGGATGCCCGGTTACCTGGAGTTACATCGCAAGATGGCGGCGGGGGCGGCGGGGCGCCTATTGATTGCGATGCAGCTTGGCGCGGTCCTCGGCTACTCGACATTCGGGATCCTGGCTGATCAGTTCGGGCGCCGGCCGATGATCTGTGTCTACGCTATCGTGATGGCCGCGGGCCTGATTCCGCCGACGCTGCTCTGGCATCGGGCCGCCGCGACGCGGGCGATGATCCCGATTGCGATGGCGGCGGCAGGATTCGGCACGGGTCTATGGTCGGGGATGGCGCCGATGATCTCCGAGCTGCTGCCGACGCGGATTCGCAACACGGCGCTCGGTCTGTTGCTCAACATGTCGCGCGGATTGCAATTCTTCACGCCTCTCGCGATCGTTTTCCTGAGTGCAAGGCTCGGCTTCGGCGCGACGCTCTCGCTCGGCGCGCTATTCTCGCTCGTCGGAGCCGCGTTGGTTTGGATTCTTCCCGAGACGCGCGGCCGCACAATCACCGATCTTGACGAACTACCTTGAAGAAATTGCAATAAAAAGAGCGTCTAAAAGCTACAAAGATAAAACTTGCCTTTTAGCAATATCCTTGACAGTCTCCGTTCCTGTTGGCTGGTCTTCGCTAAATGCTTTCCGTCCCGCGCGAGTGGTGATATTTATGAAGGTCCAGTCGTTATCAGCATCAGCAGCTCGGTCGCTGGTCCTAAAGACCACCATTGCGCTATGCGCATCCTTCTGGCTCGTTCCCCTGAGCGCATTTGCACAAGCCGACCCTTGTACACCCGTCGCTTATCTCTTTCGCCATGCTGAAGAAGGCGCCCCCGCTACCAACATTGATCAGAACACTCTCCTACCGGCGGGCAATCAGCACGCTGCCCTCTACGCCGGCATGATTCAAAGAATGCAAAGCAAACTTGGCTATTGTCCCCTCCTGGATGTCTTCGCGATGGCACGTAAGAACGCGCCGAACGCCGCGTCGTTTCCCAATGGATTAGGTACGACGAACCCGTATTTTACTGCCAAGCCATTGGCCAACACAGTCACGTCAACCAATCCGATCACCTCGACCAATCCGAACGTAACCGAGGAAATCGGTGTTCAACAGACCGATTACATCTTGTACGAGTATTTACCCTACGAATCGACTCGGGATGACTTACGCGAAATCATCAAGGACGCAGTCGAGAGCAGCCATTCAGTGGCAATATTTTGGTCAAGCCAGGGAATGAACGAAGTTGCAGAGGTACTAGGTGATCCGATTCCCGCCTACGCTCACAACAGCGTTCCGGCGCTCCCTAAAGATTACAAGGCGCCCCGCAATTCGGTTTTCGTATTCAGTAACTATAATCCCAGCGAATTGGCCGAGCCCGGTGCCAAGGTTTTTGGAAGATTTGATACGATCAGCATCAGCAGCACCGACAGACTAAAGGCAACTACCGGCCGATTCATACAATGCTTTGACTACATCCCCGGCGCGAACCTTGACCTTGACTTCTCGCTTCCCGAGTCAGCGACTAAGTACTACTGCAAATTCAATGAGAACTTATCGGACTACAAGCCCCCGATCCCTCCGGCCCAACTAAGTCGATTAAAGGGCGCAATTTGCGACGCCAATAACTTGAAGCCCTATGGTGATCCCGCAGTCTACATAGGTGTCGGTGTTGGAGACAGTAACCAGTGTTTCTAGTATCAACTGGCAGAACTGTCAGGGCGAACTGCCGAGCGGCTTACGCTCGACCGTCGAATTGTCGAAGTAGGATTGTCCGGCGAGCGATGTCATATGAAGCGTGGAGATAACCTGCACACCCTGAAGCTCCAGCTGCGCCGTCATGGTCTGCGTTCGCACGCTTCCCGGATAGCGTTTGCCCTCGACCAACGCCTCGGTCATAACGCGCCCTGTGGGAGCGACTCCGCCGGCGCCGATGTTGGGTAGCAGTCCGAGCGTCTCCATGATCGTCGGCGTAACGTCCGTGTTGGCGGTCGGGTACTGATCGACGTAGCCGCGGCGGAAGTCAGGACCGGAGACGGCGCAAAAGTTATGAAGCTCGCGCTGCCCGGCCGCGCCGTGCATCCCCATTCCCGTGGTGAAATGCGGGCCGACATCGGCATAGACGACTCCCTTGAAAGGCCGCACGAGTGGCGCTGAAAGATTCGGTACGGATTGCTGCCCATCGCCTCCAATTGCGAACGCGGGATTCGACGGCCCGGTCAGATGCCGGTTGTCCTGGTCGGAATCTTCCTTGAACGAGACCACGAGATCGGGAGAGCGCTCGGGATTGTAAAGTCCGACGGCGGCCTCGGCGAAGGTGCCCTCGATTGCGCCAAGGAAGGGCCGCGACTGAAGGCGTCGGCGGCGCCCGCGGCCCCCCGGCGCTGTGATAGGCGCCGCGTCACGCGAAAAGATCGGTCCGCACCATTCCTGCGCCGCTGCGAAATTGACGATTTTCTGCATGATCGCGTGGCGCGCGGCGTCATCCTTGAAATCTGCGGGCGAGAGATAAATCAGGTCTGCCCCGCCATTGGCCGCTACCACGACGTCGTTGCTCTTCAAGGATTTCTTTAGACCCGTGCTCACCAGCATCGCGGCAAGATCGACCCGCAGCCTTATGGTCGCGAAACCATGATCTGAAACGACCATCAAATCGGTCCGGTCCGCGAGGCCGTTGCTTTCGAGCGCGGCGCGAAGGCGCCCGAGGTTGTCATCATTCGCTCCCAGTGCTTCGAGCGCCGGCACTGTACCGACACCGGACATATGTTGCGTAATGTCGGGGTTGTGCTGCCATAGAACGATGAGCGCGGGCCGGCCTGCTTCGACCGCCTGCTTGGCCGCTGGAATCGCCCGCTCAATAGCGAGACGCGCGAAGTAGGCGTCGCGTGCCCGATCCAGCACGCCGCTCGTCTCTGACGGCGGCATCGCCTTCATGATCTCGTTGGCTACCTCCGGCGGACCGGCGGTGTCATCGCTTGCGAACAGGTAATCGCGATGCGGCTCACCGAGCGAGTCCTTGCCGTCCTTGACGCTGTTGAAACGGTTGTCAAAGAGAAACGTCGGCCCTTGCTTGCCCAGCGCTGCGATATAGCCGCCCTCGCGCTCCACTTCCTGAGCAATCGAATCGATTCCGAGCAGGCGGCCCGCGAGTGCGTTCGGCGCGTTCAGATCCTCGAGCGCCGGCGTTGATTCCATGAAGTACGGCACGCCGAACACCCTGACCATCGGCTTGTCATTCAGTGCGCCTGGCCGCTGGCTTAAGACCGGCCACCAGTAGAGCACGTTGCCTTCCAGGCCATTGACTGCCGGCATCGCACCGGTGGCGAGCGCCGCGCCGTTGGCCATCGTGAGTGTCGGAAAGACGGAGTGGTGGCGATCGAAACGCACGCCCTCGCGTTCGAGGCGATAAAGGTTGGGCGTCTCGCGCTGGGTGACGGAGTCAGGCCTGAGCCCGTCCCAAACCATCAGAACGAAGACGCGGCCGCGCGGGCGATCCCGGGCCGCATGAAGCGGCGCGACGGCAACAGCCAGCAGCGCCGCTAAAACAGCGACTGCAAACGAATAAAGTCGATTCATGCAGGGATCGACTAAACCCGCCGCAGGGACGAGATGTCAATCAGCTACTGATGTTTCGATGTCGCGGTCGCGCGCGCTGTTAGCTTTGCGAAGTGGATATCGGCGACAGGCTTCAGGCGAGGATGAGCCTTGAAGAATTGCCAGATCACTTCCGTGGCGAGCAGTTTGCAGCTGGAATGGCCGAGCCATCGCGAGATGGTGTTCGCCCCGCCCGGCCATACGTGGCCAAGGCCCTCGACTCGGTAGACAACGATTTCCCCACCGCGCGTGCAATCGTTGAAGGTGAGTTGCGTCACGCCCTCACTCACCGATTTTAGCTTGCGTTGCTTGCACTCCAGCATCTTCCGCCAGTTCATCAGGGTCTTCATCGCCGGCGTATCCCTGTCAGCGCCGGTCCATGGCAATTCGTCGCCCTCGATAGGATGTATCGGGTCTTCGCTGCCAACTATGAAGAGCAGCGGCAGCGGATAGCTGAGTCGTTCGCGCGCGTTCAGCAACTGATCCCGACACCGGCGCGATCGCGGCCAACCGATCTGACAGGTTTACGCCGAGACTGAAGG
>JASHQJ010000231.1 GCA_030037595.1 Candidatus Binataceae bacterium | reverse complement strand
TTCCCTTCCTGCTCGGCATCTCGATCGGAATTGTGGGCTACTTCATCCGCCGTGAGCTCCGCGATACCGACGAGAAACCGCATGCGGATGTTCCTTCGTTCGGCACGGTATTCCGCAGCGAATGGGGCCGAATCCTCCATCTATGCTGCGTCAAGGTGGTGGATGCCGTGGGCTTTTACCTGATGTTCATGTACTCGACGACCTACCTGTCGGAGATCGTTGGCCTGGCGCATTCACGAGCCTTGGCGATTAACACGATCGGCATGACGGTGGCCCTGCTGATGCTGCCTGTAGCCGGCTCTCTCTCCGACCGCGTGGGACGCAAGCCGCTGATGATCTCGGGCGCGATCCTCCTGATCATCCTCTCGTGGCCGCTGTTCAACCTGCTATGGCATCCCAGGTGGCACGTGCCGATCCTCGGCCAGGTCGGATTTGCGCTCTTGATCGCCCTGACCCAAGGCACCACGCCGGCCGTCGCCGTCGAGATGTTTCCGGCGCGGGTCCGATGCACCGCAGTCGCTATCGGTCACAATCTTGTGATGGCGCTGCTCGGCGGCACGGCGCCGATGGTCGCGACCTATCTTATCGACAGGAGCGACAGCGAGATGGCGCCACCGGTATTTCTGATGGCCGCAGCTCTGATCTCCCTGCTTAGCGCGTTGACGCTTAAAGAAACAGCGAATCGTCCCCTGAGCAGATGACGGCGTTGGCTCAGTCGGAAGCCGTTTATACCAGCCAAGGCACGTTGAATTTCGGGTCTTGTCGTATACTTTTTCTCCTGCTAGATATGCCGGTCGGATCGCTTTTGGCTGCTTGGGCTAGCTTGTTTTAGGCGTAATGTAGCGGAAATCTCCGGGGAGCGGGGGATTCACATGTTCAATCGCCGTTCGATAACGTCCGCGTTATTGTTAGCTAGCGCAATTGCCTTGGGCGCAGCGCCGACGTTGGCGTTGCCAGGGTTTCCAGTTCCTCCAGTTCAACCCGCCTTCTCGACGCCGCCGACAGCGCCTATCGGGCCCACTGGGCCAACCGCTCCCACGCCACCGAGCGCACCGGTTGGGCCTACGGCGCCGGTAGGACCGACCGCACCGGTTGCGCCGACGGCCCCGGTAGTGCCGACTGCACCGCTTGGGCCCACGGCGGTAGGACCGACCGCACCGGACGGGCCGACACCTCCTACCGCACCGACCGCGCCCCTTGGGCCGACGGCGCCCATTGCACCGCTGCCTCCGGCCGCAGTGATAGCGCCGGTCACACCAGTGGCGCCGGGCGCACCGAGTGCTCCGACTCCCCCGCTTTCACCTTCGGCGTTGAGCGCGATTGCGCCTACGCCTCCGACTGCGCCAGGCGCGCCGACTCCGCCGCTTCCTCCCGCCCCTGCGGCCGCGCCCTCGGCTCCGGCTCCTGTAGCAGCGCCTTCAGCTCCGGCCGCACCGCTGCCGCCAACTCCTGCGGCTGCGCCTTCGGCTCCGGCTCCTGTAGCAGCGCCTTCAGCTCCGGCCGCACCGCTGCCGCCAACTCCTGCGGCCGCGCCTTCGGCTCCGGCTCCTGTAGCAGCGCCTTCAGCTCCGGCCGCACCGCTGCCGCCAACTCCTGCGGCAGCGCCTTCGGCTCCGGCTCCTGTAGCAGCGCCTTCAGCTCCGGCTGCACCGCTGCCGCCAACTCCTGCGGCAGCGCCTTCGGCTCCGGCTCCTGTAGCAGCGCCTTCAGCTCCGGCCGCACCGCTGCCGCCAACTCCTGCGGCAGCGCCTTCGGCCCCGGCTCCTGTAGCAGCGCCCTCGGCTCCGGCCGCACCGCTGCCGCCAGCACCTCCCGGTTGAGACTAATTTGATTTGAAGCTTTCGATCGCCCCCGCAGAGATGCGGGGGCGATTTCGTTCTACTCGCCCATTGGGCGGTGCATTCGCAGCACGCGGTCCTTGCCAACGCTCTGCTGAGGCGGCATTCTTTGGTTTCGATTCGGTTTCGCGGAAGCCAAGTGTCTTCAAGGCGTGAAAGCTAGCCGTTCTACCCGCTACGCAAAGATTCGGACGACCATGATGGTCGCGACGCTCTTCTTCGTCGTGGCGCAACTGATCGGCGCGGCGCATTACCATTCGCCACCAGAAGTAAACCACTTTGCCGCCGCCGGGCATGCAACATCGGCCGACGGCTGCCCTATCTGCTTGCATCAGACGAACTCGACGCCCGCGATTGCCGCGGCGCCGATGTTTGCCGAGCCGCGATGCCTACATGCGGCTCTCGCGCTCGAGCCCGAGCGCTCGGTTGCGCTCGAAATCCGCTTTGCGCTCTTTGGCCGCGCTCCACCCGCGGTCATCTGAAGTCCAGTTCAACATCGGTGCTCGTGTAACTAACCGGCGCGCCAATTAAGGCGTTGCTCATCCCGCTTTCGTCATGAAATGCGGGCAGCACCTCGCGTCCGAAAGGCGCGCGAGGAGCTTGAACTTCAATGGGAGCTGCGATGCGAAGGAATTTAATTGTGGGGGTCTTGGTGGTCGGAATCCTTCAACTGGTTTTTTGCATGCCGGCGATAGCGGCAAGTTCGCAAAGTTCGGCGACTACCACATATTCAATCACGGGCATAGTGAAGGACGCTCTCGGCAGACCGCTCCAGCGAGCGGCCCTGTCACTGCAGAGCTCGGACGGACGGGTCGTGGCTCGTACTTTGAGCGACGACGGGGGCAGATTCTCGTTCCGCGTGAGGACGCGTGGCATCTATGCCGTCGAGGCTAAAAAGGCTGGATCCAAGCCGGCGACCAAGGTCGTGTCGGTCAAATCCCAAGGAGCCGCCAACATCGAGATCACCCTTGAATCTGAAAGCGCGCTGAGTCTCCGGGTGGTGACGAGCAGGATCAACCCGCAACCCAATGGCGTCACGAAGACAGGGAACAGCGAGTACACGCTGACCCAGCATGAGATCTCCACTCTTCCGCAGGGGCAGAATACACCGATTAATGAGGTGCTTCTTCAGATGCCCGGAGTAGTCCAGGACGATGAAGCACAAGTTCACGTTGACGGCGAACACGAAGATCTTCAGTGGCGCGTCAATGGCGTCATGATGCCGATGGATAGCTTCAGCGGATTCGGTCAGATCTTCAACAGCTTCTTCGTCAAAAGCGTGAGCTTAATCGATGGAATTCTACCGGTAACCTACGGTTTTCGGGACGCTGGAGTGCTCGATCTGGTGACCAAAGACGGCTGCTCCAATCCTGGTGGGAATGTGGGCTTCTATGGCGGGCAGCGAGAAACGACGCAGCCGAGCCTGGAGTATGGCTTATGTGAGGGACCGCTGGATTTCTATCTCACCGGGACCTATCTTCACGACAATCTGGCCTTCAGCTCAGCCACGCCGGGACCGACACCGTATCATAACATCACAAACCAGGGTCAGGGTTTCGGTACAATCAACTATCAGATCAATCCGCTCAACAAGTTGAGCTTGATCTGGGGGGTTTCGGTCAACAACAGCGAATATCCCAGCGAGCCCGGTCTTACGCCACTCTACAGCCTCGCCGGGGTAAATCCCGCCACTTATCCTTCTCAAGACATCGACGAGCATCTTAACCAGGATTACTACTTTGGAATACTTGCGCTGAGCGGCGTCGTCGGTCCCTCGATCGACTACCAGGTCGCTGTTACGAGTGCCTACAGTACTATTCAGTTCAATGCCGATCCGATTGGCGATTTGATTTATCAAGGTATCGCCTCGAACTCGTTCCATAGCGAGTGGGATAACTCTCTCCAGACCGATGTGTCACGCGTTGTCGACTTTAGTGACTATGGCCTGGGCTCGCACAACCTGGGCGCGGGTTTCTACCTTGGCGAGTACGGCGTCGAGCTGGACGATACCTCGCTGACTTTTCCTGGAAAGAATGGAAAGCAAACCGGCAACATTCCGTTTCAAATCGTCGAAAACAACAATGAAATCAACATGCTGTACGGCGTGTACTTGCAGGATATCTGGCGAATCAACGAGCAACTCACGTTGACCGCGGGCATCCGCTATGACGGTGTAAGCGGGATCATCAATACCAATATGCCGAGCCCGCGCGTCAACTTACTCTATCAACCCAACGAGGAGACCGCTTTTCACGCCGGATTCGCTCGGTTCTTTCAGACCCCCGATTTTCAAACGATCTCACCGCGAAGCTTCGAGGACTTCAAAGATACGACCGCGCCTGTCGCAGAAGGTGGACTGACACCATTTGCCGAGCGGGATTCTTACTGGAACGCCGGCGTATTGCGCCATTTCGGGCCTCATTTGACCGTCCAAGAGAACGGCTACTTTCGACTCTCGCACGACCTGATCGATCTTGGGCAATTCGGCTTCGTGCCGATTTTCACGCCTTTCAACTACACAAACGGACGAATATACGGCTCGGAAACTAGCGGCTCTTTGAACTGGAAAGACCTGAGTGTGCGCGCCAACTTCACCTACTCGATAGCGCAGGGGAATGACCTGGCCTCTGGTCAATTCAACTTCTCACCCGCTGAAGTAGCCTACATCAAGACCCACTACATTTTCCTTGATCATAGCCAGCAATATACCGCCTCTGGAGGAATCACCTACCATTGGAACGACTATCTCTTCAGCGTGGATGGCACCTATGGGAGCGGCCTGCGCGCCGGCTTCGCGAACACGGATGAGCTAGGAGAGAACTTCCAACTTAACCTGGCACTGGAAAAAAGCTGGCACTTCGAAGGACTTACTGGTCCTGTTAGGACGCGTGTGGTGCTGATCAATGCCACCGATAATATCAATGAGCTGCGCAATGGCACCGGAATCGGGATATTCGAACCGGGTTATGGTCCGCGCCGAACAGTTTATGGCGGGATCTCAGTGCCGCTGCCACCGATTGGGTCGCAACATGGAAACCCATAAGCGCCGACTACCAATAACGCTGAAGACACTTACTACTCAATCCAGGAGAACCGAATAGTGAAGAGTTTCACTAAGAGTCCAATAACCAAGACGGGCAACGTGCCCATTCAAGCGCCGCCAGTTCGCCGGCGTTTCCAACTGTCATACGAAGGAGTGCTGGTGGCTACCAAATTCCAGCGATCGGCGCTGAAAACCCTGGCGCGGCTGTCTCTGCTGACGCTGTTGCTCGCCATCCTGTCGGCCGGATGCGGCGGTGGGAACAATGGCCCTAACACGCAACCGGTGATCGGGCTATGGGAAGCAAATCTCACCAACGTGCTCGAGTTTCTCAGTACCCATATCGCGAAACATGGCGATTCGGCGCCGACGCTGATCGGCAACTTGCCTGCGCCAGGTTTCGGTGCGCCGCAGGGAGTGACATTTGATTCGTCTGGCAATCTGTGGGTGCTCGACGGTGGAAACGGAGGAACGATTCCACCCACAGTGGACGAGTTCACCACGGCACAACTTCCGCTCCTTACCAAGGGTGGCCTCAAGCCCAACGCGGTAATCGGCTCTACCGACTTTGGCTTCCCACAGCAGTTGGTTTTCGATAGTGCCGGCAATCTCTGGGTGAGCGACGCGGTGAATAACGAGGTCTTCAAGTTCACGACCAACCAGCTCACGGGTGGCACCGACGTGACGCCGGATTTGATTCTCACTTCGAACCCCGCCTTCAACGGTTCGCTTGGGATCGCCTTCGACTCCTCAGGCGATCTCTGGATCGCGAATAACAATTTGACTGGCGCCAACAGCACCGTTTTCGAGTTCACTGCATCTGCGCTCGCGGGCTTAAGCGGGCCGCAAACGTTGACGCCGAACGCGATCCTGCAATCCAATGGCACTTCGATTAGCGAGCCTTGGGCGTTGGTGTTCGATAGCAATGGAAATCTATGGCTAAGCAATCAGGACGACACGATCAACACCGTGGTCCAGTTCTCCAAGGCCCAACTAGCAGCTCTGACCTCGACGGCGACCACGCCGACGCCTGCGGTAACGATCAGCGCAACTGGGAGTGGTGCCACGATGAGCATCGACTCGCCCACTGGGCTGGCGATCAACTCGCAAGGCGAACTGGCCGTGGCGAACGTGAACAACAGCCTTTCGGTTTTCTCAGCAAAACAATTGACCGCAAGCGGCAGCCCGGTGCCTGATATTTTCGTATCCGGCTCGAACACGACCATTGACACACCCGAGGGCCTCGCCTTCAGTGGAGGGTTTGCGCCGCAGTAGGGCGATGCAATGGCATCTGCACGGCGGTTGAACGTCTCGCCAATTGGTCGCCACGGGTCAACGTGGAGGATAAAATAAATGGTTCGGTCTGAATTCGGCGGGGGTATGAAGGTTATGCAAGATGAGTGAATTGACTAATGCATTCAGCGCGCTCCAGTACGGCGGCGCGATGGTATATCCGCTGCTCGCGCTGGGCGTGCTCGCGCTTATCATCATCTTCGATCGCGCGACGCTCTACTTCCGATGCCTTCGGCTGCCCGAGTCGATGCTGAAGCTGATCGAGACCTGGGATTTTTCATGGGACACGCTCGAGCGCGAGATCGCCGCGCTCGGTCCGCGTAACGCCTACGGGCGCTTCTTCAACGTGATCCTGGAAAACCGCGAACGGCCGGCATGGTGGGTCGAATCGCGCGCCAACGACGAGGCCGGCGAAATCGAGAAAACCTTGGGCCGTGCGCTCTGGGTCCTTGAAACGATCGTTACCGCGGCGCCGCTCATGGGACTGCTGGGCACGATCACGGGCATGATGCAGGCGTTCCGCGTGATTGGCGGCTCCAACCTCGTTGCGCCGACCCAGGTCACTGCCGGTGTCGCCGAGGCGCTGATCTCCACGGCGCTCGGTCTGTTGATCGCGCTGATCGCGCTCTTCGCCTTCAACCTCTTCTCGCGAACGCAGGCGCGCGCGCTAGACACGATGGAACGCCTCGGCTCGCGTCTCGCCGACCATATTCGGCTTGATCAGGAAGGCGGGCTGCAGAGCCTCGAAGCCCGCACACCTATGGAGGGTGTTCGTCGCGAGCGGATGGAGGCACTTAGGTGAAACTCAGACACGCGCGCCAATTTCGTCACGGCCGGATTGAGATCATCCCGATGATCGACGTGATGTTCTTCTTGCTCGTGACTTTCATGCTCGCGTCGCTCTCGATGCAGAGCCTCAATTCGGTGAAGGTCAATCTGCCACAGGGCAGTGCCGAGAATTTCGTCAGGCAAGAACCGACCACGCTTACGATCACCAGCGACGGCAAGGTCTTCGTGGACCAGGTTCCTGTCGCGGTCGGCGAGATCGCGGCGCATCTCAAGCCGATCCTTGCCGCGCGTAATTCGCACGAGGTCGCGGTCGCCGCTGACAAAGGCGCCCTCGAGGGCGTCGTCGTCGAGGCGATGATCGCGGCGCGCCAGGCCGGCGCGGAGCATTTTCTGATCGCGGTCCATCACGAATGACTGCGCACGTCATGGCGCGGCCGCCCCTCGACGACCCCTGGGGACGGCTGATCTGGATCGTACCCGCGGCGCTCGCCCTTTGGATCATTCTGATCGCGGCATTTTCGATAGTGCTCGGCGAGCGTGAGTTACCTCAGCCGGCGGCGATTGATGCGCAGTTGATCGAACTACCGCCGCCGCCACCGCCACCCATCTCAGTCGGTTTGAAAGGCGGCGGTGCGAAACCCGCCGCACCGGTGGTGCACAAGCCCGAGCCGATTCATCACGAGCATCCGGTACAGCGAAGGGTTGTGCCGCACGAAAATCTCCCAAAGGTTGCGCTGCCGCCGGAAACGACTACGCCACCCCCAGCTGCCGGAGGTGAGGCCAATCCCGCCGGTGTCTCAGAAAGCACGGGTGGCGGGGCGGCAAGCGGCGGCGTAGGCGGCGAGGGTTCTGGAGGTGGCGAAGGAGCCGGCTCGGATTCGGGCGGTGCGCACGCCATCTTTGCGCCCAAGCCCGTCATCCCCGATGATCTGCGCGAAAATGCTATGAGCGTGGTTGCGGTCGCGCGTTTCACCGTCAACGCCGACGGCGACGTTAAAGTCGCGCTTCTCAAAGCGACGCCGAATCCGCGCCTGAATCAGATCCTGCTCGATACGCTCGCGAAGTGGCAGTTCTTTCCCGCAGTTCGCAACGGTGAGCCGGTCGATTCCACGATCGACATTCAAATTCCAATCACCGTGCAGTGATCGGAATTAATCATCCTCGCTTCTGACATATCGGCCGGATGGCAATTGCACCAATCTCGTGGGCGGGCGATAGTTTGCGTGCTGGAGGAGTATGAACGCGCACAAGGGCCGCATCCTAATCACTCTAGTAGCAACCGCGATGATTGCCGTCTCGAGCGCGGGCGCGGCCAGAACTGCGGGTCCCGTGCCGCAACTCACGACTCCGGGTCAAGCCGAGTTCGACCAGTTCTTCCAGCACCTGCTGGCTGGTTTCAAGCTGCCGCCGGTTGTGGCGAATCCTGCACCCAAGCCACCCTTGCTCGGAGCCAGCCGCCCGCAGCCTCGATCGGAATCGATTACACGCCCGAAGCGCGATGCAGCGACGACGACTGGAAA
>JASHQJ010000230.1 GCA_030037595.1 Candidatus Binataceae bacterium | reverse complement strand
CGAGATGCTGGTCGGATGGACGCAGGGTAATCACGTAAAAACCAACGCTAATCTCTTGAGCCAACTTGGCCATCCACCCTTCTCCAGCTGGTTGTACACGCTCTCGCTGCAACCCACCGTTCAATATCATCTTGATCCGGCGCTGCTGGGACTAAGCCAATTTGAAGCATTCAAACCCTATGCGTTGGCTGGCCCTGCAATGTACATCAACATGCTGAGCACGCCGGTGGTGGTGAAAAGCGGAAACCCCGGGGCTGGATATCGTCACTACGACGCGGATGTTCAAGGCGGCGGCGTCTTCGGCACGGGTTTCGAATTGGGCCTGTCGCTCCTGAAGGCGCCTCAGATTCAGAGCATCCTGGACAAGACCTTTATCGGCGCCGAATGGCGCTACAACCAGTACGGCAACGGGCAAGGCTACAATCAGTACAGCGGCTCCATTGCCTTCGGCTGGTGAAGACGGATTCTGATCGATCGATAGCCTGGCGCGATATGATGGGCGCGTGTGCGCACGCGCGGCGATTTTCCGGGGGGCGCGCTTTCAGTTCCAATGGTGACGGACGAACGAGAGGTTAAGTTATGAACACGCAGATAAACGAGTTAGAACCCGCTCAACGTGCAGCGACACCTGAGAAGAGCGACGGCGGCAAAACCGAGCATTTCGATGTCATCATTGTCGGGGCGGGCATCTCCGGAGTTGGAGGCGCCTACCACCTCACCAAGCAATGTCCAGGCACAAGCTTCGTCATCCTCGAAACCCAGGAGAGTTTCGGCGGCACGTGGCTAACCCACCGTTATCCGGGTATCCGCTCGGATAGTGATCTATATACCTTCGGCTACCGCTTCAAGCCGTGGATCGGAGCACCGATCGCAACCGCTGCCGAAATCCTCGCCTACATGGGCGAAGTCATCGAAGAGAACGACCTTGGTCGGCACATCCGTTACCGCCATAAGATTAATTCGGCACAATGGTCGAGTAGCGACAATCTCTGGACAGTCGAGGCGGTTCGAACGGACACTGGGAAGCTGGTCCGCTTCTCCGCAAATTTCCTCTGGATGTGTCAGGGATACTATCGGCACTCGCGAGGTTACACGCCTGAGTGGCCAGGCATGGACAAGTTCAAGGGCCGAGTCGTGCACCCTCAGACGTGGCCAGAAGACCTTGATTACAAGGACAAGAACGTAATCGTCATCGGCTCGGGCGCTACGGCGGCGACGATCGTTCCGGCGATGGCCGCCGACACGCGCCACATCACGGTGCTGCAGCGTTCGCCGACCTATTTCATACCGGCGCGCAACGAGAACGAACTCGCTAACACATTGCGCGATCTCCAGATCGACGAATCTTGGATCCATGAAATCGTGCGCCGCAAGATCCTGCACGATCAAGCCGTCTTTACTCGCCGTTCATTCACCGAACCGGAGGTCGTGAAGCAGGAGCTGCTGGCTGGCGTTCGTGCCTATCTCGGACCCGACTACGACATCGACAAGGACTTCACTCCGCGTTATAGGCCATGGCAGCAGCGGATCGCCTTCGTACCTGATGGCGACCTATTCAAGGGGATCGTCGCCGGCAAGGCATCAGTCGTCACTGACGAGATCGACCGCTTCACGGAGTCGGGAATTCTCCTGAAGTCGGGCAAGCTGCTCGAGGCCGACATCGTTGTCACGGCCACCGGCTTCAAC
Source organism: Candidatus Binataceae bacterium (assembly GCA_030037595.1). Classification (GTDB taxonomy): domain Bacteria; phylum Desulfobacterota; class Binatia; order Binatales; family Binataceae; genus JASHPB01. Next base: position 4,407 of record JASHQJ010000230.1, on the reverse strand, counting down.
ATGAACGTGCTTGGGGATATCGCCTTCGTGATCGATGGCAAGCCGCTCATCTTCGCGGATACCGTTACCTATCGTGGCATGATGTTCACTGGCGTGCCCAATCTCGTTTGGGTGTTCGGATATTTCCGGGCAAGCTGGACGCTGCGGGTTGATCTGATTGCCGACTTCGTGTGCCGCCTGCTCAATCACATGAAGCTCATCGGGGCGAAGAAAGTTACACCGGCGCTCAGGCCGGAGGACAAGGACATGCCGTTGTTGCCTTGGATTGATCCCGAGAATTTCAATCCGGGCTATCTTATGCGCGTCGTGCACTTGCTGCCCAAACGTGGCAACAAGCCGGAATGGCAACACACTCAGGACTATTGGCGCGAAAAAGACATTCTGCCGGCCATTGACCTCGACGATCCCGTCTTTGTCTACGAGGGATTTGAGCAGTGGAACGCACGCGTTTCGCCGCCGTCGAGACCGATATGATCGGGACCGACCTCGGGGCCGTGCAGGTCAGGATGCACTCCAGAGTCAATTCCGCTCCGCGGGCCTTTCGTCTTCATTGGAGTGAGAGTCATTCAGCAAGTGATCGCCTCATGTGGAGAGCGGATCGTTTGATGCAGCAATAGGTTGCTCAGCAACACGTCGGAGATCAAGCAAGTGCTTTGAGGCGCGCCGACGTGCTATTCGGAGCCGTTGGGCGACTAGGCAATGTGTACCGAACTAGCCACTTCGGAAAACATTTTGACGGGAACAATTAAGATCCTCTGGCTTTCGCAGGGCTCAAATCACTTCCGCCCTACGGGTCGTGGGTGCGGCGTCTTTAAATGGAGACAAGGAATCCGATACCAGATTCCGTGCCCTCTGTGGTCGGGTCGCCTCGGGGCTCACGCCCCGAGGCTCCCACGGATCCGGACGTGCGAAAACTATCGCATCCGGCTCTTCAGCGCACGGCTTCGCTAAGTGACCGGGGCAGGACGGATGCGCGGCCGCGGCAACGCGCAGTGCTGCATGACGCTGACCACTTTGTCCCACGAGATGGAGGCCCGCTGCGAGCGGCGACTGAGGCAATAGCGCCCCACGCGCGTGACCCGATACAGGAAGCGGTTGAGCGCCCGGTAGTTACCGGTAATACCGAAATACGCGTAGTGAAACCGAGTCAATTTTTCGGCAGCGACAGCTATCTTCATCTTCATGCGCTCATTCTGAAATGCAAGATCTTACCAGCAAATAGCTCGTAACTCGATTCTCCTCTAGCAATTTGGCCTGGTCGTGTTGATTCTGGCCCTTCTGGATTCGCTCAGAGGATTTACGTGCAAGCAGTGCTCTTTGCTCCTGCATTTCTGCACTACGGAACTGAGTCGGTCTCTCCGCTTCGTGATCACGCTGGGACGTACACTTTACATGCGGATGCCGCTGCTTGGAGGAGCGTTTGAACCTCTATCTGTTCAACATATCTTTCACGAACTTCGGGCGACGCGGGTAAATGGCTTGCAAGGTTTCAAATGGCGCTCTATTCAAGACGATCAAATCATTCAGTTAGGCAACACGAATAGCCACCTGCGCTGCGGTGGCGGCCATTGCGAAAGGCGGCCGTAGGCGCACTTGCCGCAAAGCGGCCGGTTGTCCATGATTGCAGAGGAGCGAACCTAGTTGCTTTGTTGCCGCAAATCGTTCTCGTTCAGTCACTCAAGCTACCAGCGGTTTGAAATTCGTGGGTAGGCTGATTCGAAAAAAACTCCGTGGATGGAGGGGAACGTTCCGCAACCTTCGTTCTGCGGATCTACTCCTACTCTATTCGGGATCGGTGCCGCGATCCATTTCCGCTGTCTGGCACAGCCATCCGGAGAACAATGTTCCTCATATCCACCTGGAACGTGGTTCAGACCAAGAAGACGCACACCATCACTTTGAACATCACCGCGAGCACAGCGATTCGGGCAAAAATGGCCATTGGCACTTTGTCGTACCCGCTGCGGTTCTTAGTGTCTCACATCAACTGCTCATATTGGCGGTTTGTGAGGTCTGGTTGACGATCTGGATCCAAGCAAGCTGGATCGCCGGTTACCACCAATTGCCTTGGGCACGTGGCCCACCTACCTCTCGCGTAAACTCCTAGGAATTACCAAATAAGCATTTCGAGCTGAGCTCGGAATATCTCACACGCGAAACTGAGCAGAGACTCGGTGACGCGGTGCTTTGTGCTACTGGGGAGGACTTTCTCTTGAAGACAGGTACTCTCGGCGAGTTTGTGTGCCTTCGTATATTGGGGACCATGCTTTATGTCTGTGTACTCACTACACCGCTTCTTGCGGCGCGGCCCCCTGCTTCGTCTCGAACTATTACTGGCGTGATCGCCGACGCCCTCGGGCGTCCGATAGCCAAAGTTGTTGTGACTCTCGAATCCCGTGACCGCCGAAAAGTCGCGCAGGCCGCGACGAGTCAGGGCGGCGAATTCCGCTTATCAGCCGAGGCAGGTACGTATGTGCTGACGGCGCGGAAGAAAGGGTTCAAGCAGATGACGATCCTGGTCGCCGTCCGCGACCGTTCGAAAAACGGCTTGAATCTCGTTCTGGAATCGGAGACCGCTCTGAGCCTTCCGGTCACAGCGAGCCGCCTTCAACCGCAAAATGGTCTCTCGGCGACCGGAACAAGCAAGTACACAATCACCGCCAAGGACATAAACAACCTTCCGTTGGGCGAAGCTACCCCGCTCAACCAGGTAATGCTGCAGATGCCCGGCGTGGCGCTCGATCAGAACCAGGAGATTCACATTCGCGGCGAGCACATGGGCATACAATATGAAATGAACGGAATCATGCTGCCACTGGACATCAACAATGATCCGACCTTTACGCAGCTCCTGAATGCCTACTTCGTCAAGAGTGTCAGCCTGATCGATGGAGTTCTGCCAGCGCAGTATGGCTACCGGTTAGCCGGGGTTATCGATATTCACACCAAGGAAGGTTGCGAAGGTACACACAACGAGTTCACTGCGTCGGGAGGACAGCGCGATACGGCGCAGGGCTCGTTTCAGTTAGGAGGTTGCGCCGGAGACTTCAGTTACTATGCAACCGGCCTGTTCCTTCAATCCAATCTGGGGTTCAGCTCCGCTGTGCCAGCACCCGATCCCATCCACGACGCGGTCACCGAAGGCCAGGGGTTCGCTTACCTTACGTACAATTTGAATCCAACTACGAAGCTGAGCCTGATCTCCGGAATGACGTTGTCCTTCAATCAATTCCCGAATCAACCTAATCAAGCACCTCAATTTCCGCTCGAACACATCAATCCGGCCGACTATCCGTCCGCCGGGATAAACTCGGGTCTCAATCAGCAGGACTATTATGGCGTCCTCGCGCTGAGCGGCGCGCTGAATTCAAAAGCCGACTATCAAATCGCTTATGCCGTCCATTACAATTCGGAAACCTTCTATCCCGACCCGATTTCTGATCTTATCTACCAGGGGATCTCTTCCAATATCTTCACAAGCGATCTGGCCAATACCTTTCAGGGTGATCTGACTTACCGAGTTGGTGCCGGGCACTCACTGCGCACAGGTTTTTACACGGGCGAATACGGAGTGGAGTCAGACCAGAGCTCACTGGTGTTCCCGATTACGAGCATGGGCGCCATCGGGGCTTCTCCAGTTTTGAGAGCGGCCGACTTGAACAAGATCAACCTGGCCTACGGCGTCTATGCGCAGGATGACTGGCAGATTACGGAGAAGTTCAACGTCAACTTCGGCTCGCGATGGGACCGTGTCAGCGGCTTCACTAACGACAGCCAATTCAGTCCGACTATTAATTTTGTCTACAAGCCGCGGACGGACACCGTCTTGCACGTCGGTTTCGCGAGAAGTTTTCAGGTCCCGAATTTTCAAAATGTCTCGTCGGGTATCTACCGGCTCTTTCGAAATACGACCGGCGCAATCGATACGAGCCCTAACGGTAACAGTTCGCCATTCGCGGAAACGGACTACACCTGGGACGGTGGTTTCACGCATCAGTTCACCCCTGAACTAGCTTTCGCGCAAGACAACTATTTCAGGATCGACCGGCACTATCTGGATGAGGGCCAATTTGGATTTGTTCCCATTGATGCACCCTTCAACTACGTGCGCGGCTATGGGGGAGGCACCGAAAACTCATTGACTTACAACACCAAAAATTTCGTTGCGCGCGCGAATATCTTCGTCGCCCGGGAGGAGGACATCGGCGTTGCCTCAGGGCAATACAACTTCCCGGCGGATGAAGTCGGGTTCATCGATCGACACTACTTCGTGCTCGATCACACTCCCCTGGTGGGAGCCTCGGGGGGCGCAGCTTACCGGACGGGTCCATATCAGTTCACATTTGATGGGCTGTTCAGCAGCGGATTGCGCGGTGGATTCGCCAACGAGACCCAGCTGCCGAAGGT
>JASHQJ010000229.1 GCA_030037595.1 Candidatus Binataceae bacterium | reverse complement strand
ACTTCCTGGACGGTTAGGACCCTGCTCTTCATTACGTCAAAACGTTCCATATAACACCTCAGCGTCCCGCGCCTCCCCCACTTCTCCGCTAGTAAGCAAGAGAATCGGCCCAAAGCCCGGCGAGCATTAGTATGCATTTACGACAACATAGACGCATCGTGTGTGCAAGTCTGTTTCAGGTCTGAAACAAAATAATTGTCAGATAGTATCAGTCTAGGCGTAAATTAGATTAAAGATGCAACAATTTGCTCGAATTGCAACTTCTGAGTGAATGCATGGCCCAAACGATCCAGTAGCACGAATTCAACAAAATCGTATCGTCGCTTCTTGTCGAGTCTGAGGGCCCGGATGAATTCCGCTCGATTCCATTGCTCGGGCATTTTAGTCGGTAAACCTGCACGTTCGAGCAGCTCTTTGATCGGCGACGCTTGGTCAGCAGAAAGCCCCGCGTAGTTAACAGAAAGTTGCAAGGCTGCAACAATTCCGATCGCTATGGCTTCGCCGTGAAGATAGTTGCCATAACCCGCGCTCGCTTCAATCGCATGTCCAACCGTATGCCCGAAGTTGAGAATCTTCCTGAGGCCATCCTCGCGTTCATCCGCCGAAACGACCGCAGCCTTATGCTCGAGTGAGCGAGCGACCACAGCTTCGAGCGCTGCGCCGTTCCGTGCGAGTATCGCATCGAGATCGCGCTCGAGGTCGCCAATCATCGGCGCGTCCATGATCGCGCCGTACTTGATCACTTCGGAGAGGCCTTCGCGAAATTCGCGCTCGGGCAATGTCGCAAGCGTCGCGACATCAGCGACGATAAGCCGCGGCTGATGGAACGCGCCGATCAGATTTTTCGCCAGCTGATGATTTATCGCCGTTTTGCCGCCGAGCGCGGAATCCACTTGCGCCACCATCGTGGTCGGCACTTGCACAATCGCGAGACCGCGAAGATAACTCGCCGCTGCGAAGCCCGCCAAGTCGCCGACCACGCCGCCACCGAGCGCGAACACGGTGCTCGCTCGATCGAGCTCAGCTTCCGTCATGCGGTCGTAAACTGTTCCCAGCACCTCGAGTGATTTGCTCGCCTCGCCGGCGGGAATCGTTATCGTCACCGGCTTGAAATCCGCGTTGCGAAGAGATGCCGTGGCACGCTCGCCATACAGCGGACCGACTGTCGAATCGGTGACGATCGCGACGCGCCCCGGCTTGATACCTGCGTCGAGCGCGAGCCGGCCAAGCTCATCGAGCAATCCCGCGCCGACGTAAACGTCGTGCGAGGCGGAGCCCAGTTCTACGCGGAAGGCACGCATCGTTTGTAGGCGCGTGCCGCGAATTCCGCGAGCACGCGATCAGCCACATCTTCGATTGAAATGTTGGAGGTGTCGATCGCGACGTCCGCCCGCGCGTAGGCCGCCGCCCGCTCGCGCATTAGCTCTTGCACCCGCTCCAGGAGCGGTTTTCCGCCCTCGAGGAGCTTCGGCCGCTTCGCCGGCGAGCGTCCGACGCGGGCCGCGATCACCTCCGGCCGTGCCGTAAGGCAGATTACGACGCCGCATCGCTTGAGCGCCGCGGCGTTCGCTTCGTCCACCAGAACGCCGCCGCCGGTCGAGACCACCGCCGGGTAATCGCCATGGCAAAGCGGGCAATGACGCCGCTCACGCGCGATCGTGGCGATCACATCGCGCTCGAGCGCGCGAAACTTTGCCTCGCCGTCGTCGCTGAAAATAGCCGCGATCGGCCGTCCCGCGCGCGCGACTATCTCGGCATCACTGTCGATAAATCTCCAGCCAAGCCGCGCCGCGACGACGTGGCCGACAGCGCTTTTACCAGTCGCCATGAAACCCGTGAGGATGAGCTTGGGCGTCATCTGAACGCGCGCCCCCCTAGCCCTCAATAGCCGCGCACCTGCTCGAGATAACCTCGCCAGTTGCGTTCGATCTCGGTTAGCGAATCGCCGCCAAACTTTTCGAGGAACGCGTCCGCCAGCACGAAGGCTACCACCGCTTCCGCGATCACAGCCGCCGCCGGAATCGCGCACACATCCGAGCGCTCGATTGTGCCGACCGCCTCCTGCTTGGTCTTCGCATCAACCGAACGGAGCGGTTGCATCAGCGTCGAGAGCGGCTTGAACGCGACGCGAAGCCGAAGCGGCTCGCCCGTCGTCATGCCGCCCTCCGTGCCGCCCGAGTTGTTCGAGTGGCGCGTGAAACGCCGCTCCTTCGAGTCATAGCCGATCTCATCGTGCAGCGCGGAGCCGCGCACACGGCCTGCAGTAAATCCAATTCCGAACTCTACGCCCTTGGTCGCCTGCAGGCTCATCAGCGCATGCGCGAGGCGCGCGTCGAGCTTGCGATCCCATTGCACGTGGCTGCCGAGCCCGACGGGAAGCCCGGCCGCGACAACTTCGACGATCCCGCCCAGAGTGTCGCCGGTTTCCTTGCACGCATCGATCTCGGTGATGATCTTGCGCTCGGCGTCAGCATCGGCGACGCGCACCCGCGAGGCTTCCGTGATGCGCGCCAGCTCCTCCAGCGAAGTGTCCGCCGGCGTCTTCGCCTCGTTCGCGCCGATACTCACGACGTAGCCGAGCACCGAGATTCCGAACGGCTTCAGGAGCTGCTTGGCGAGGCCGCCGATCGCGACGCGCGCCGTAGTTTCCCGCGCCGACGCGCGTTCCAGCACGTCGCGGATATCGTCGAGGTTGTACTTGAGCACGCCCGCGAGGTCGGCGTGTCCGGGCCGCGGCCGCGTCACGACGCGCGATTGTTCGAAGTCGGCCGGATTCACCGACATCCGCTTCGTCCAGTTCTTGAAGTCGCGGTTCTCGATTATGAATGTAATTGGGCTGCCGATACTCTTGCCGAAGCGGATCCCGGAGACCGGCCGCACTTCGTCATTTTCGATCAACATCCTGCCGCCGCGCCCGTAGCCCTTTTGCCGGCGCGCGAGGTCCTGGTTGATTGCGGCGAGATCGATCTCGAAACCCGCGGGCACGCCATCGACAACGGCAGCGAGCTCGGGTCCGTGCGATTCACCGGCGGTGAGAAAACGGAGCATCGATTAATTGTCCATCCCGCACGACCGCGGGTATGTCGATTCAACCAGACTGTGGCGGATCGGGAAAGCGGGTGCGAGCGCGCTTCATGATGTACATTGCAGCGAGGCGCGCTGCGGCGCGCCGCCCCTGATGCAGGCGAACGTCGTATTAGTCGGCGCTACGCACGGCTTCGACGCGCTGACCTACTCGATTCCGAGCGCGCTCGAGGGCCGTGTCGCACCCGGGCATCGCGTGCTCGCGCCGCTTCGATCGCGCAAGGTGACCGGTGTCGTCACTGAGGTCGGCGAGAGCCTTTCGGAAGCTGCGCTGAAGCCGCTTCTCGAGGTGATGGAAGAGCGGCCGCTCTTCGATCGCGCGCATCTCGAGCTGATGAAATTCCTCGCGAACTACTACATGGCGCCCCTCGCCGACGCCTACCGGAGCGTGATTCCCACGGTTGCGCGGGTCGAGTCGCGCGCTGCCTACAAGCTCGATCGCGCGCCCGATCCACTGGCGCGCGCCTCGTTCAGCCATGTCGAGCGCGCGATCTTCGAGGCGCTCGCGAAGCGCCCGCAAAGTGCGCGTCGGCTTGAAAAACTTGGGCCGCCGAACGAGATCCGCTCTGCCGTCGCGCGGATGCTCGCCGATGGAATTGTCGCGCGCCAGGATTTGACCCGCGGGCGTCATCGCGAGACCGCCGATCGCGTCGCGCGGCTGACCGGCGCGCCGCTCGACAGGATTCGCGGCCCCAAACAGCGCGAAGTGATTGCAGCGCTCGAGGCGGCGCGTCCCGCGGGCCGAAGCGTCGAAGAATTGAAAATCGAGATCGCGGGAGCCGCGCCAATCCTCCGAAGTCTCGAACGCCGCGGCCACATCGTGATCGTCAAGGCGGAATCCACTTCGACCGGCGTGCTGCCGGGCCTCGATCTCACCGTCGAGCAGAAAATCGCGGTCGAAGCCGTCGTGCCCGCCGTCGAGCAGCGCCGCTTCGAGGCCTTCCTGCTGTGGGGCGTCACCGCGAGCGGCAAGACCGAGGTTTATCTGAATCTCGCCGCGCGCACTCTCAGCGCCGGTCGCAACGTGCTCGTGATGGTTCCCGAGATCGCGCTGGCCGACGAGCTGGTGCGCGCCTTCCGCGCACGGTTCGGTGCGACGGTGGGAGTGGCGCACAGCGCACAGAACGTGGCTGAAAGATGGGCGAGCTGGATGGCGGCGATTGGCGGCGAAGCGCGAATTATGATCGGTCCGCGCTCCGTCATCTTCGCGCCGTTACCCGACGCGGGGCTGATCGTCGTGGACGAGGAGCACGACCCCTCTTACAAGAATGAAGAAGGCATCCGCTATCAGGGCCGCGATCTCGCGGTTGCGCTCGGCGGCTACTCGAAGTGCCCGGTCGTGCTGGGCTCGGCCACACCTTCCGCCGAGTCGTTCGCCAACGCGCGGCGCGGGCGTTACAGGCTGCTCCGCCTGACACGGCGCATCAACGACCGCCCGCTCGCCGAAGTCGAAGTGATCGATCTCCGGCGCGAGGCCGAGGCGCGTCCTTCCGCCGCGGGCGCGAATGGCGACGGAAGCAACCGGGACGACGTGATTCCGCTTTCATCGGAGCTGATGGCTGCTCTCCGAGCCAATCTCGCTGCCGGCGGCCAGAGCATGGTGTTCCTCAACCGCCGCGGCTATCACAACTTCCTGCAATGCCATGCGTGCGGAGTGGTGGTCGCATGCCCTAACTGCTCGGTCAGCATGACATTTCATCTGCGCGATCGCTCGCTCAGGTGCCATTACTGCGGAAATCGAATCGGCGCGCCCGACGAATGCCCGGAGTGCCACGCGTTCGGCCTTCGCGGCGAGGGCTTCGGCACCGAGCGGCTCCAGCAGCGACTCTCAGAGTTGATGCCGGAGGCGCGGATCGAGCGGATGGACTCCGATACGAGCGGGCGCAAGGGGGCGCGCGCACGAATCCTCGCGGCCCTTCGCGCAGGCCAAGTCGATATCCTGATTGGCACGCAGATGATCACCAAGGGCTTCGATTTTCCCGACGTGACGCTGGCAGCCGTGGTGATGGCCGATCTCGGACTAAACATTCCCGACTTCCGCTCCGCGGAGCGCACCTTTCAGTTGCTCACGCAAATCGCGGGACGCGCCGGCCGCGGCGAGCGGGCCGGCCGCGTCGTTATCCAGACCTACGCGCCGCATCACTACAGCATCCGCGCGGCGCGCGACCAGGATTACGCGCGCTTCATCCGCCGCGAGTTGCAACTGCGGCGCGAACTGATGTATCCGCCCTTCGCGCGGCTTGCGATGGTGCGAATCGAGGGGGCAGAGCCGCGGCTAGTGGCGCGTATCGCAGATGCCGCCGCGGCTTCGCTCGCGAAAGCCGCCAGCCCCGAAGGGCTTCGCGTGCTCGGGCCCGCGCCCGCGCCGATCGAGCGTATCAAGCAGCGCTACCGATGGCAGGTGATGCTGAAGTCGCGGGAGCTGCGCCCGATGCGCGCAGCACTCGCCGCAATGCACGCGGAGGTCGGCCCGATCGCGGAGCGCGACAAGGTGTACCTGATTATCGATATTGATCCGGTGAGGATGCTGTAAGCGAATCGACAATGAGTGAACACGACGACCGCAATCATCCGCATGTGCCGCCCGCTCGGCATTCCTTCGAAGCCGTGATGCGCGACGGCGCGATTATCCGCGTGCGCCAGCACGGCAAAACCGACGGACCGCGCCTGGTGCTGAGCCACGGCAACGGCCTTGCGATCGACGGCTACTTTCCGTTCTGGGGACCGCTCCGCGAGCGCCACGAGGTCGTGTTGTTCGACATGCGCAACCACGGCCGCAACCCGCTGCATACGCTCGAGGGTCACAAGTGGGAGAACTTTCCCGGCGACCTCGAGGCGATCCTTCACGCGATCAATCGTGAGCTCGGCGAGAAGCCCGCGGCGGGCGTGTTCCATTCTCTCTCGGCCGTCGTCGCCGCGCATCACGCCCTCACCCATGGTGCACGCTTCGCCGCGCTCGCGCTTTTCGATCCACCGATCATGCCGCGCGAGGACCATCCGCTGCTCGCGCATTTTCAGCGTACAGACAAGGGCGGACTCGCCGAGCGCGCGGCGCGCAGGCCCCCGAGCTACAAGGATCCGATGGATCTTGCGCGCCAGTTCGAGCGGCGGCTCAAGAGATGGGTGCCGGAGGCGTACGAGCTGATGGCGCGGGCGACACTGCGCCACGATCGCGCGAGCGGAGAATGGGTGCTCGCGTGCCCGCGCGAGTTCGAGGCGCACGTGTTTTCATCGAGCGGCGGCGGCGACCTGTGGAACCGCCTCGCGCACTGCCCGGTGCCGTTCAAGTTGATTTGCGGCGACGCGACCCGCGAAGACGCTGGCGCGCCGACCCTGATCGGCCGCGCGCTCGCCGAGGACAAGGGCGTGCCGTATGTTGGAATTCCGGGAACGACGCACTTCCTCCAGATTGAAAAGCCCGCCGAATGCATCCGTGCGCTGGAGGACTTCCTCGCCCCTCTCGGCCTGGCTCCATGATCAAGGCACGAGGTTCACTGCTGTCATCCTGAGCGAAGCGAGTCTGCGAGCGGAGCCGAAGCGACCGTATTGGGAGTCAAGCGGTCGGCATCATCCGCGCGACCCCCGTCAGGTCTTTGAGGGGGCGGCGCGGATGATGCTCGATGGGTCAAGCGGGTGCGGGGCATGGCGGCCTCCAAGGCGTGTGGCTTTTGAGCATCGCGTTAAGTATCAGGAGCAAGCGGCGCATGGCAGCGACCAGCGCTACCTTTGG
>JASHQJ010000228.1 GCA_030037595.1 Candidatus Binataceae bacterium | reverse complement strand
CTTGCGCAAGTGCATCATTCAGAAGCCGATGCTCCGAGTCGCGCGTCCAGGGGCGAGGAAGTTGATGCTCGTAGAAGCCGCCTATTTTCATTCGTTCAAACCTCAGCGCGTGATCACGGGTAACACGATATGCGAAGGATAGCGCGAATCGTGAAAAATCGTCTGTCGCGCCGTCTCGATTCGCGTGCCCGTCGCCTGGTCCTCGCCCGTGTTCAGATTGCGATCGAAACGCGGAAAGTTGCTCGATGAAATCTCGACTCGAATCCGATGACCCGGCAAGAAGACGTGGCTGGTCGCCCACAAATCGATGATGAACTTGGTCACGTCGCCAGCTTTGAGCAACGTCGGTTTCTCACGCGAGTCGCGATAACGCGCACGCAGGATACCGTCAGCAAGATTCTGCGCGAAGCCGTTGGGATGCACGTCAACCAGTTTGGCGGTGAAATCCGTGTCGCGCGCGCTGGTGGCGGCATAGAGATTCACCTTGAGCGGACCGGTGACCTCGAGCTCACTGGTCATTGCGTCGCTGGTGTAAACGAGCACGTCGGCGCGCGCTTCGACGGGACGCTGGTCCATCACGCCCATCGCGATGATCAACGTATTGCCGCCGCGGGTCGGCACCGGATCGGCGGGATTATAAACGAAATCATCGGCAGGCTCTTCGGCGGGCGTACGCGTGCCGATCGTTCCGTCGCCGTTGGATGAGTTAGCGCGGCCGCCACTGTGAAAGTAGTAAGGCGTGTAACGCGTGCGCGCGAGCGGCCATTCGCTCTCGTCGCGCCATCGATTCTCGCCCATCACGAAAATTCTGACCGGCGGCTCGTCGCAAATCTTCGTATCGACGCCCTTTAAAAAATAGTCGAACCAGCGGAGCTGGACCTCGTGCAAATTGATGAGCGAGGCTTGGCCGAAATCGATCTCGCCCGTGCCCGTCGAAGTCGGACTGGTGTACGGGAACAGATGCGCCCACGGACCGATCAGCAGCTTCTGAGTTTTGCGCGCCACCTCGGTCATCGCGTGCTCGCGCAGGCCGGCGAAGTTCGAAAGCGTGCCGTGGAGGAAAATGTCGTACCACGACGACACGTGATACATCGGCGTCGCAACCTGATCGTGGCGGCACTCCAGGTCGATGCGCGAATAATCGGGGCCGTAGCCAGGATTGCGGATGTAGTCGCGCATGTAGCGCGCGGCCGGCTCCAGGAGCTCGCCCCACGTCTCGAGCGGCAAGCGCCGGTAAGCCTCATCCGATAGCGGCTTTGTCCACGGCGTAACGGCCTTGCCCAGTTCACGATCGAGCGCCGGCCACAGATCGAGCTTGCGCCGCGCTATCGTATCGCGGGCCATGAAGATCGCGTACGGGATTTGCCATCCGAGCTCGAACGCGCCGCCGGTGTGGTAAATCCACGACTGGTGAAAATCCGATGACGCCGAGACCGGGAACGAGCACTTGAGATGCGGCGGCCGCGTCGGCGCTAGCAGGTATTGTGTCGCGCCGAGGTACGACTGGCCCATCGTGCCGACGTTGCCGTTCGAGAACGGCAGGCCCGCGGCCCATTCGACCGCGTCGTAGCCGTCGTTGGCCTCGTGAATCAGGGGGTAGTACTCCGCGCCCTCGGAGGCGAAGCGCCCTCGCGTATCCTGGAAGATAACCGCGTAGCCGCGCTCGACGAAGAAATCGATATCGCCCATCCGGCGGCCGCCGCTCTTGTCGTAGGGCAGCCGCGAAAGGAGGACAGGATAGCGGCCGGGTTTGTCGGGGCGGTAAACGTCGGCGCGCAGCGTGACGCCGTCGCGCGTTTTCATCGCAATGTCTTTTTCAATCACGATGGCCTCACCTCTCGCGGCGCTGGCGAGCGCATCGATCGGACCGCGATTCAAAGTCCCTTTTAGCAGTTATCAAGCGGATGCCGACAGAGTACAGCGCTCACTGACGGCCCTGACGACCTTGTCGGGCGGCTCTTTTGCGAGCGAGGACTGCTGGCGGCGCGTTGAGCTTCGAGCGGCCGCATCCTTCCAGGAACACATCCATGGCATTCATGAATCGCTCTTCGAGAGGCTGGGTCCTCTTTCCCCACCATCCGCTGGCCCAATTGCCGGCAATGAGTATGAAAATCCCTTCCATCATTTCCGCGAGATCCAACGCCTTTCGATCGGCGCGGATCTCACCGCGCTTCTGACCCTCGGCGAAGAGTCGTTCGTACTGCTCATAGAGTTGCAGAGATCTCTCCCGCAGTAGGCCGGTCACATCGGTCATCATCCTCGATTGCGTTGCGACGAGCACATGAAACTCGGGATCTGCGTCCCACGACGTCGCCCACTGGCGCATCAGGCTGCGAATACGGTCGGGTACGCTACGGTCGTGGCGTTCGAGTTCGCATTTGACGGACGCGATTGAGACCTCGAGCATCTCCACCGCGAACGTCATTATCAGAGCGTCCTTGGTGGGAAAGTAGTTGAAGAAAGTGACTTCGCTGATGCGAAGCCGCTCGACGATGTCGCGGACGCGGGTCTCTTCGTATCCTCGTTTTCGAAACAGCGCGGCGGCGGTGTCCAGAATCGCGCGGCGCTGCTCGGCCTTCTTCTCCTCGCGCAAGCCCATCGTCGGATCAATTACATATCGAGACTCAGGAACGGAACCGCGGATTAGGACTCACCCTCGCAACGATCCGTGGCGCAGCAATCTCGCTGCGTTGATTTAGTTCACTAAATCAATTTAGTGTACTTCACTATTATGCAGAAGTCGATGGCACAGCCACGTAGAGACGCAGAGGGTCAACTCGGACAGACGCTTCGGCACGCTGGAGCGCGATCAGGTCCCGCGTCAATGCGCGAGCGCCTCGCGACAACGCTCCATGCTCTGCTTGCGCATCGTCACATCCCGATCGCGGTCGCGGCGCTGTCGGTTCTTGGGATGATGTTGGCGCTTACGGGAGGCTGGCAGCTCGACGATTATTTTCAACGCGTCACACTGCTCGGCTATGGCGATTCCAAACCGATTAACACCTTCATCCAGTATATCGATCGCGCGCACAACCTGGGCCAGATGCAATTCGGCACGATGCCGTGGTGGAGTTCGCCCGACCTGCACATGGCGTTCTTCCGTTACGCGAGCACGCTTACGATGATGCTCGATTACCGCCTCTGGCCCAATCAGCCCGCGCTGATGCACCTGCACAGTCTGCTCTGGCTTGCAGCGGCGGTGCTGGCCGCCGCGATGCTTTATCGTGAGGTGCTTGCTGCTACCTGGGTCGCCGGACTAGCCGCCCTGATGTATGCGCTCGACGGCGCGCATGCCGTACCTGCTGCATATCTGGCGAATCGGAACGCGTTGATTGCGTGCTGCTTTGGATTCCTCAGCTTGCTGAGGTTCGTTCGCTGGCGAGAGCACGGGCGCGAGCGGGATCGGTGGCTCAGCGCGCTGATGTTGGCACTGGCGCTATCGGCAGGCGAGATGGGCGTGGCTACCGTGGCGTACCTCTTCTCCTACGCCTTGACTCTGGACCGCGATGGAATTCGCGCGAGCTTCATGCGTCTCGTGCCTCATGGCGGAGTGCTCGGCGCATGGGCGTTGATCTACAAGCTGGGCAATTTCGGTTCGCAGGGCTCGGGCTTTTACGTGGATCCGCTACACGGTCCGATTCGCTTCGCCATTGCATTTTGCCAGCGGTCGGCGTTCCTGCTGATGGGACAGTGGACGCCAATCCCTGCGGAGCTGAGCATGGGCCCCGCGCCTGGCTCGTCGGCGTACTTCCATCTGAGCGTCTTCAGCTTCGTGATCGCCGCGGTCTTACTGGTCCTCTTCATTCCACTGGTCATGCGCAATCGTGTCGCGCGATTCTGGGCCCTCGGTGCGCTGCTTTCGTTGATACCGATTTCCGCGGTTGGTCCGGAGAATCGCCTGCTGGGTTTCGTCGGCCTGGGCTCGATGGCGCTTCTCGCGCAAATGACGCAGATGATTTTCGCGTCCACTTCCACGTCATCGCTGCCGCGCATCTGGAAGGGATTTGCCTGGGCCGCAACCCTAATCCTCCTTCTAATTCACTTGCTCGCCGCGCCGTTACTCGGGATCGTTCGGATCGCGTACCTGAAAGACGCGAGCGCCAGGATGAAGCGCGCGCTGGCGAGTGTTCCAAGCGATCCGCGTATTGCATCACAGGATTTGATGCTGATTAACCCACCCGACCACATCTACCTCGTCACCGCGATTTGGGCCGTGCGGCGTCTGGACAACCTACCGATGCCACGGCATCTGCGGGCGCTCTCTACGGGAGGCACGCTGGAGGTCACCCGTGTCGGGCCTCGCTCGCTGCAAGTAAGTTTTCCCGATGGGTTCTTTCCGACGGCGTTCAGCCGCTTTGTGCGCAGTCCAAATGATCGGTTCTCTGCCGGTGAGCGTTTCGTGTTGCCGGGTCTGTCGGCTGTCGTGGAATCGCTCGATGCGCACGGCGACCCGGCGCAAGTGCTGTACGAGTTTCCAGCGCCGCTCGAAGATCGTTCGCTGCGCTGGCTGACTTGGCAAAACGGCGTGTACGTCCCCTGGACTCCACCGGCCGTCGGTCAGACGGACAGGCTCTCGCCCCAACGCGGAATCTTTTGAGCGAAGTGGCAGCATCTCATACCGGCATTGTCATGCGAGCGAGTTCTCCCGCCTTCGATCCGGCGGCGATCGGACGCGCAACGAAACGATGTATCATCGTCGCACTGAGTGTCCTCGCGCGCCCGTGGCAGTGGGTCAAAAACGGACTGGTGCTCGCGGCACTGGTCTTCAGCCATCGGCTCTTTCATCCGCGCGATGCGTTTCTAGCAGG
>JASHQJ010000227.1 GCA_030037595.1 Candidatus Binataceae bacterium | reverse complement strand
CCGCCATCTCGCGTTCTTCGGCGGTGAGCTTGGAGAGATCGCAAAAGGGCACTCGCTGCTTTCTTTCAACCATCGGCGTTCCTCCGTAAGGTTGCGAGGCGTGGGATGCGTTCACACTGCTGAAGCCAGCAATACTTCAGCGCGAGGATTTTCTCCACTGCTGAAATCGAGGGGCGCCGCTATCGTTCGCTCGGCGCGCTTACTTTTGCGCGAGAATCAGCGGCGACGGCGCCATCGGGGTAGCAATCGTCTTGACCTGCTTGAAGCCCGCCGCTTTCAGCCATTCGCGATATTCCTTCATCGTGAAGACATCGCCATCGGCCGAGTGCAGCAGCATATTGAGCCCGAACAACATCGCCGCAGGAGGACCTGTGTGCTCGTCATTGGGGACTAGCTCCCCGATGAGCAGCATCCCGCCGTCGCCAAGTGCAGCACTCGAGCGTTCGATGAGTTTCCTCCCCGACTCAGGCCCTTCGCCGTGGATTATGTGCCCAAGAGTCACGAGGTCGTATCCGCTTCCGAGATCGAGTTCGCGGAGGTTGCCCTCGAGATATTCGTAACGCTCTCCGACGCCGAAGCGCGAGGTGTAGTCGCGTGTAACCGGAGTCACTTCCGGCAGATCAACAACCGTCACCTTCGCCGCGCGGATTGCCTGAGCGAACGGAATAGACCATGTAGCCGCGCCCGCGGCAACATCGAGCACGGCTTGATTCGCGCTCGAGCGGCAGAGTTGAGGCTCACGACCGCGGCCGTCGCACCCGCAAAGTTGAGTGGCAAGATGCACTTGACCAGGAGCGCGTAAAATGCGCCGCGGCCCCGGATCGTCGGTCGGCACCGCGGGACGACCGCTCTTGACCGTTTGCGCCAATTGCGCCCATCCCATCAACTGCATCGACATGAACCTGTCGATCCCTTCCCTATAGAGCTCGCTACCGCGGGTCAGGTAAGCCGCGGCCTGGGGGTCAGCGCGTAACGCTCGGCCCTGCGAGTGAGCTACTTGAGTGAAACGAGCGTATCGAGAAGGCGGCGCATCGCAGAATCGTTCGCGCCGGCTGAACTCGCCATCTGAGCCGCCGTCGTCGCGCCGTTCTTGATGGCCGTCAAAACGTCGAGCTCGACGCCGCGGCGACCGCAAACGATCGCCATACTCCCAGAGCGTGTCCGAGGCGACATCGAGCGGAACGGAATCTTGGCAGCGCTTTTAGGCATCGAGTGGCCCTCCTCTTTTGCCGGTTGGCGAAAATTGAGGCGGCCGCCAAATCGTGGATAGCCCATGACGACTTGTGAATTCCTGAGCGGCCCGACCATCGATCGCGCGTTGACGCATCGATGACGCGGCAATAAAGACTCTGCAATGAGCTCAATACCAGCCGCACGTTCCGGGTCGATGGCCGCGCAAGCATCAGCCGGCGACCTCGTGATCCTGAGCCCCGCAATCGCGATCGTCGCGCGCATTCTCTTCACGCTGATTTTCTTCCTTTCGGGCGTGACGCACTTCACCTCGATGCAGAACTACGTGAACCTGATGCACCCGGCGATCCCGTTTCGTCCGTTCTGGGTGATGATCTCGGGCGCTTTCGAGCTCGCGGGCGCTGTGCTGATTCTTTTCAACTACCGGCCGCGCGTTGGAGGATGGCTCATCGTGCTGTTCCTCGTCCCAGTCACGATCGTCGTGCACGGCCTGGCGATCGTCACGCTGACCGATCCGGTGATGAAGGCCGTGAACGTCTCGATGTTCCTGAAGGGGCTCGCGATGATTGGCTGCGCGCTCTTCATTACGCAGTTCGGCGTGAGCGTGGAGAGGCAGTAGTCGTGGCGCGGTTCTTCAAGATCGCCGCCGCAGTGATGGCGGGCATGATCGTGATCGCGCTCGTGATCGTAGCATTCCTCTTGCAGGGGCCGCCGATTCCCGATCACTCCGACTATCAACTGGACCTTGCGACGCTCAGAAAGCTCGGCGACCAGCCGCCCGGGGCCAAGCCGGAGCATCTCAACGCCGCGGCGATCGCTGAGGCGTATCCGCGCGCAGCGTTGTTCCTCGGCGGCATCAGATTCGATCGGCATCACGTCGTGTTCCCGAGCTACCAGGTTCTATATCCGGACGGCTCGATGATTATCGTCGATGCGCCGCCGGGCGCCGCATTCTGGTCAGCGCGGATGGGCGGTCAGTTCAACGCCGCGAACTTTGAGGCTGAGCAGCAAGCGCTCGAGCAGGCGCGCGCGATCGTCATCACGCACGAACATGCCGATCATCTTGGCGGGATTGCTCAGTCTTCGGGGCTCTCCTCGTTTGCCGGTCATCTGATGCTCACGCGCGAGCAGCGCGACGATGACAAGTCGCGCAAGGCGAACAAGTTTCCAGAAGACGTGCGCAGCGGGCTGCATCCGCTCGACTACGATCACTACTACCCGCTCGCGCCGGGGGTCGTGCTGATCAAGGCGCCCGGCCACACGCCCGGAAGTCAGATTGTTTACGTTCATCTCGCCAACGGTGCCGAGTACCTGTTAATCGGCGACGTCGCGTGGGACATGGAGCAGGTCAGCACGCCGAAATGCCGGCCGCGCCTTGCCGAAATGGGGATGGGCGAGAACGGCAAGCAGGTGACGTCGGAGCTGCGAACCTTGCATGATCTGGCAGCGGCGAATCCGGATGTGCATATCGTCGTATCGCACGACGCGAAGCAGTTAGCGGACTACGAGCAGGCGGGATTGATTGGCTCCCACTTCGACGGCCTCGCCGCGAAAGCTTCGCCTTGATAGTGAACCAGCCCAATCGCCGGACTGCGCTCCAGACATGACCCATTAAGATCCCTCGCCTCCGCTCACAGACTCGCTTCGGCTCGCGATGACGCCAAGTGAGTTTTGGCTGACGAGTCAGCACCATCCGCGCAACGACTTTTCTGGCTGATCGGCGCTCTGCATCCGCAACCGTGCTCGACCGGTCGTTGGCCCGGACGCTCCGCCCGGATGAAGCGTCACAGAGTCAATGGCGTCGCAAACGCTCGCAGCTCAGCGATGGTTTCGAATTCGAGCTTGTCGCCTAGCCTGCACAAATAGGTTCGGAGCGTCGCCCTGGTAACGCTGAGACGATTCGCGGTGCATAGGGTGCTCTCGTTCGCCGCCAACCCGGCCAGCAGTTCAACGTCGGTTGCGCTCAGGCCGTAGCGCGCCGCGAATCGGCGCCGTCGCACGGCGCGCAGCTCGCCGCGCTCGACAATGACATTGAAATAACGTGTTTCGCTCTCATCGCGCAGAACAAAGCCGCGCAGCTTGAGCACGATTCCGCTCGCGTCATGATGCACCGCAGTCGGCCGACCGCACGTCGTCTTCCAATCACTGGAAAAGATTCCACCGAGGATACGTGCGATGCGCTCGAGAGCGCCCGCGATAGCTTCGTGCGCGCCACCTTTGGCGGTCCGTCGAAGACGCCGACCTGCCGGAGCATCGCGCGCGCACTGCCGCCGATCGCCACGATCCTGCTGTTCACGTCCAGCAGGATCGTCCCGGGATTCGGATCTGAACCGAAAACTGATCGGGCTCACGGGATACAATGCTCTTCTCCGCGAGGCGCGCCGTGGCGAGGTGAGGCGCAATGTCGATCAGAAATCGATGCTCCTCGTGGCTGAACGGCTTCATGCCCCGCCCTCGCCAGACCGGGTATGAGCCGATGAGCTCGCCATGCTCACGCAGCATCAGCACGCGAAGATCTCAAGTCCGGTCAGGCGCCACATCTCGTTGTAACCTTCGGAGCGATAGAAGTGACTCCGTGTGAACTGTTCGTGAGGCCACAATATCTGCGGCGAATTCACCGCTTCACGATATTCGATCGCGCCGTGCACCTGGGCGGGCGCGCTCGCGAAGCGCTGCGCCACGCTCCAAAGTCTGTCCAGCGCCGGGTCAAGATCTTCAGCTCGATGACGCTGACGGCGATGATTAACGGTGACCAAGTTGCCAGCTCAACCGTGAGTGCGCCGAACATCAATTCAAGCACGCTCTTCAACTTCGCACCGCCGGTGGAAATTCTGGCAGGCAACGGCGAGCTGACCTTCGCACTGAGCGCGCTGATAGCAGGCGGCAAGGCTGTTGGACTCGACCTTCCCGCCAGCATCGAACTCGCAGGCGTAAGCGGCGGTGGCAGACCCAGCGGCGGAGGAACCAGCGACCTCCTTTTCGCGCTTAGCTTGTTCGGATTTGTGATGGCCCCGCTCACCAGCACAAGGCAGCGCCGGCGCGTTTCGATTCCCGCGGCCGCGATGCTCGTGCTCGCGACCGTGGCGGTTGGATGTGGGAGTTCGTCCGGCGGCGGACCGGCACCGGCTTCATCTGACCAGCAGATTGTGGCGCTGAACGTCACCGAGAACGGCAACCAGGTCCCAGCGTTGGGACTGCCGATCGATCTCGGCAAGATCAGGGAGCGGTAGTCAAAAATAGTCCGTCCGCGCTTTCAGCCGCGGAATCCCTCGCGCTTCTCATCGTCGTTGTCCTCGCCGGTTATTCACCGACATCTCAAAGTTCGCCGCTATGCTCGCGCGAGCCAATTGTCGAGCAGATGATGAAAATGGCGAATCTTGGTTTCCTGGTAGTTCGCGAGCGTGACCGTTTTCTTCTTCATCGTTTTAAGGCCAAGCTGCACCTTCGCTAGATTGAACGTGTCCTGGTTGAACACGCGCGCGAGGAAGCCAAGCTCGGGTGCGTCGCACCAGTCATCGTCCGGCCCCAGCCAGTGAATCGGCGCGGAAGGCGGGCGATCGCCAGCGTACGGCGACAGGTACATGCACTCCATGATCGACTGATCGACGTCGGTTCCGTAGGGACGGAAGCGATAGACGATCCGGTTGTACGCGCCCCACGGATGAAAATTCGGGAACACCGTGTAGTAGAAACTATCGACCAGCTCAGCGTCGGATAGCTGCTCCACGTCGCCTCCCAGAGCCGGCCGCAGCACCTCGCGCGCGCGGTGAGCGGCGACCTGGCGCGCCGTCATGCCGTCCGCGATCACGGCGACCGGAGGATCGTCGAGCCTGCGATCGACCATCGAATCGAATATCTCCTGCTCGCTCGGCTGCCATGAAAGATGCGGGCTCGGCGTGCCGTTAGCTGAGATCGCGCGCGAGAAATTGCCCCAGACGTCGTACTGCGAGTTGGAATCGCCCAGTCCCGCCAGCAGTTGCGGATGCGTCGCAACGACGTGGAACGCCTCCATGAAGGCCTCCTGCGCGACCTTCCAGTTACAGCGCAGGATCTTCGCAACGTGAGCCTGCTTGAAGCGCCGCTCCAGAGGCCAGCGTGCGAACTGGCGCGTGAGTTCGGGACCGTGGAATTGATCGAATGGCTCGGCGTTCGCGTCCATGTTGATAAACACGAAGCCGCCCCACGTCGCGGTTTTGACTTCGGGCAGATTCCATTTGGCGGGCTTAATATGCGGAAAGTCCCACTGGCAGGGAATGTGTTTCAACGAGCCGTCGATATTCCAGGCGAAGCCGTGAAACGGGCAACGAAACTCCGAAGCACGCTGACCGCCCGCCTCGCGCAGCATCCGCCCGCGATGCAGGCATGCGTTGTAGAATGCTTTGATCTCGGCGGGCCGCGTGCGGACGACGATGAACGAGATGCCCGCGATGTCATAGATAATGTGGTCGCCGACGTTTGCGATGTCCTCCTCGCGGCATGCCATCTGCCACACCCGCTTCCAAAGCCGCTCAACTTCGAGATCGAAGAACGCCCTCGAGGTGTAGCGCTCGACCGCAATTTCGGAAGGCGGGAGCTCGAACCGGTTCTCGCGCCGCAGGATCTCGGGAACGGCACGCGAATCGGAATCGAGCAGGCGTTGATAGGAAATGCCCTTTGCGAATGTGCGCGGCTGACTTTCGGCGGCATTCATCGGCATCACCCCTCGTTCGAATTCGAACGACGCTCCCGCGAAGCGTCGGCTCCCTGGCGATGACGGGACGGCAGTTCCCGCCCCGCGATCCAGAGGCAGAGATGCGGGTCAGCCGAGTAGATTTCTCCCGACACGTAGCTGCCGTCGCGGCGAAAGACTCCGGCCTTGCCGTCCTTCTCTATGCGCACGGTGCCGTCGGGCTGCAAATCGTAGATTGCACCGCTCAGTGGATGACGAATCGCCCGCACTTTGCACCTCCGTTCGCGAACGCACGCACACGCATACGTTCGCGCGCGACCGCGCGGCTCGCTCTTCAGCGCGGCCGCTTCGATCTGCAATGCAGCCTCGGCGGTCCTCCAGTCAAGCGCGCCGAGTGAGGAGGCTTGTCCCCATGAGCGGCGCCGACTACGACTTGAGGCTAAGGACTTGGTGATCGCTGAATGGCGCTCGAAGCAAACATCAACCCCGACGAAATCATGCGGCGCGTGGCCGCGATCTCGCCCACGCTCGCCGCTCGCGCGCGCGACTCTGACGAAGCTCGGCGGCTCGATCCGGCCAGCATGCGCACGATGATCGAAGCGGGGATGTTCAAAATTCCGGTGCCTGCGCGCGTCGGCGGCTACGAGCTCACGCTCCGCACGCTGGCCGCGGCGGTGACGGGAATCTCCGAGGCCTGTCCGTCGAGCGGGTGGGTGCTAATGGTGATGGGCGCGCATCACTGGTGCATGGGCACGTTTCCCGAGGCGGCGCAGGATGAAGTCTTCGGGACGGGAGGCGGCTACGTCGCGGGCACGCTCTCATGGCAGGGGACAGCGGCTGACACACCGGGCGGATACCGGATCAACGGACGATGGCAGTTCGGCAGCGGGATCGATCACGCCGACTGGGTGATGCTCGGATGCGGCGACGAGACACATCGGCCAAAGGTGCACGTCGTCGTGCCGCGCGCGGAGATCGAGGTTGATGACACGTGGCGCGTGCTCGGGCTTCGCGGCACGGGCAGCAAGGACCTGGTGGCGCACGACGTGTTCGTGCCGACGCATCGTGCGATCGACACGCGCATGATGTTCGCCGGTGCGAGTCCGCACGCGACGAATCATCGAACGAATCTCTACCGGCTGTCGCCCGAGGCGATGCTTTCGATGTCGGTCGCGACCGCCGTCCTCGGCTCGGCGAACTACGCCCTCGAGCGATTCATCGAACGGACGCGCGAGCGAACCGTGATCATCACTGGCGCGCGCAAGGCCGAGCACGGTCCGACGCAAGTGCGGCTCGCCGAGGCGGCCACGGAAATCCAGTCGGCAGAGTTGCTGCAGCACGACGCGTTTGATCTGTTCGATCGATTCATGGCGGCCGGCACCCCGATGACCCCCAACGATCGCACGCGAGTCAAGTGGCAAGCCGCGTATTCGTCAGAACTATGCCGGCGTGCGGCGGCCCGTCTCTACTCGGCCTCCGGCGCGCACTCGGTTTACGAGACGAGCGCGATCCAGGCCGCGTTCCGCAACATCAATGTCGGTGCGCAGCACGCGAGTATCGACTTCGATTCCTCGGCCGAGATGTTCGGCCGGATGAAGCTCGGCGTGACGAAGTGACGCTCCGCTCAGTTGAGCGGGAAGCGTTCGCCCACCATCTCCTCGCTCTTCTTCCAGAGGTCGGCGGCGTGCGCGTGATCCAGCGCATAGGAGCGGACGCCCGTGCGCGAGGTCGCATCGTCGTTCACTTCGCAAACGTGGCAATCCTCCTCGTACTGAGCGCCGACGGCTTCCGCCGGCGCGACGCACGCCGCCCATACTGATGTCGCCGAGCCCTGTGGCACCGACTTGAAGCGGAACGCCGCCTGCGCGGCAGCGTTCCATCCCGCGCGCATCTGCGCGATTAGCTCCGGCGTCAGATGGCGCCCGAGCTCGGTCTGGATGCCGCCCGGATGGAGCGACGTCGCGCGCATACCGCGGCCCTTCAGGCGATCGTCGAGCGCAACCGCATAGAGGATGTTCGCCGTCTTCGAGCGGCCGTATGCGATGAACGGCTGATACTCGGAGCGTTCGAAATTAGGATCGTCGAGACTGACGTCGCTTCGGCGATGACCCGCCGACGACAGCGTGACGATTCGCGATCCCGATTTGAGCAGCGGCACGAGCATGTTGACGAATACAAAGTGCCCGAGATGATTGGTGCCGAACTGCGTCTCGAAGCCATCGGCGGTCTTGCCTTTCGGACACGCCATCACGCCGGCGTTCGCGATAATCACGTCGAACGGTTTGCCCTGCGCGAGAATTTCTTTCGCGCCCTTGCGCACGCTCGTGAGCGATGCGAGGTCCACCTCGACGACATCGATTGGCTTGAGGCCCGCGAACGCCTCGCCCAGCGCGCGCCACGCCTTATTTAGATCGCGCGCCGTGCCAATCACCTCGGCGCCGTGCGCAACGAGCGATCGCGCCGTTTCGATGCCGAGGCCCGCCGACACGCCAGTCACCAGCACACGCTGGCCGGAGAGGTTCACACCTTCGAGGACTTCGTCTGCGGTTGATTCAGCTCCAAATGTCTTTGCCATCACGATTCTCCGAGCTTCGGCAATGCTTCAGATCTTGCTGTAGCCGCTACCCTCGCGATCGAAACCGATACCGACGCCCTTCTCGATAAGTCCGTACTGCTTCAGCACGACCTGGCTGTAGGTCACCCATCCGGTGACCTTGTCGATTGGTTCGGTCGCAAGGATCAGCGTCGCCTTCGCCATCATCTCGACCGGCTCGCCGTTGGGATCGGTCATGCTCGTCACGAGATGATGATGCACTGTGCCGGGCGTCGGCACGACCAGCGACGGCGAGAGGCACGTCACCGAGATTCCGTACTCGTAAACTTCCTCGGCGAGCCCCTGCGTCATCCGCTCGAGCGCCGCCTTCTCCGCGCCGTAGCACACGCTGCCGCGCAGGAACGCTTCGTTGGTGTATGGTCCGCGGCCGGGGCCAATCGCCGCGCCCGATGAAATGTTCACGATCGCACCCGACTTGCGCGCGATCATGTCGGGCAGCACGAAATGGCTCATCATGAACGGCCCGTGGAGGTTGACCGCGAACGAGCGCATCCAGCGCCTCGGCTCATAGTCTTTGACCGGGATGAAATAAGTGAGTGCCGCGTTGTTGATGAGGATGTCGCACGGGCCGTACGCCTTCTTCGCCTCGGCGACGAGCCGCTCGCAGTCGGCCTCTGACGACACGTCGGCTGTGACGGCGATCGCCTCACCGCCCGCCTTCTTGATGCCATTGATCGTGGTGTCGAGGGAACCCTCGAGAAGCTTGTGGTCTCCTTCGTGCACCGTGCGTGCGCTGCACACCACGCGCGCGCCCTCGGCCGCGAACAGGTCGGCGATTGCCTTGCCGATTCCGCGGCTCGCGCCGGTAACGATCGCAACTTTGCCATCGAGCTTGCCCATCTGAAGACTCTCCGTATGGAACTGATCGACGAATCGTGCGCGCACCTGGCGACGGCGCGTTCGGTCTCTTCTATATAGTCGGATCGCGCGACGGTTGGCTATCGGTCATGCGAGCTGCCGCGCGCGAAGGTTTCCGATTAGTTCCGGGGCTGGTATTGTTGCATCGCGCGGCTCACGTCTTATCAGCGCCGGGCCGCGCCAATCTTCACAGGTGTACTCGCAGTGCATGCCGCCGACATTGCTCTAATTATCGCGCTCGCGGCCGTCCTCGGCGGCGGGCTCGTTTTCGTCGCCGTCCTCATCCAATGGAGCTTGCGCAAAGCGCGCCCAACTCAGCTGCGGGCGCCTGAAGTTCCGAGCGTCGAGCATCGCGCCGAGGTTGAGCCGCCGAGCGAACATATCGCCGAGCCGCCGCCTCCTGCGCGCGCCGCTCCTGAAGCTGCCGCGCCGCCACCGGAGATCGTCCAGGAAGCTCCTAGAGCGGAGCAGCCACCGCCCGTCGTCGAGCCACGGCACGTCGCCGAGCCTGTCGCAGCACCACCTGCTCCCGCACCGCATCAGCCTGTGCGAATCGGACTCGGCCTTCGCAAGACGCGCGAGAACTTTCTCAAACGCGTCCGCGCCGCGATCACCGGCAGCGGCAAGGTTGATGAGATCTACGAGGGCCTCGAGGAGGCGCTGATCGCCGCCGACGTCGGGGTCGACGCGAGTATGAAAATCGCCGGCGCCGTGCGCGAGCGCCTCAAGAACGACGCCCGCCCCGACGTTATCCGCGATGCGCTGAAGGACGAAATCGCGGCGACGCTGGAACGCGCCGAGCGCGCGCCCGCCGAGCCAGGAGACGCGCCGCTCGTAATTATGCTGGTGGGCGTCAACGGCGTCGGCAAAACGACGACCGTTGCCAAGCTCGCGATGCGCCTGAAGGCGGAACGCAAGAACGTCATCGTCGCGGCGGCCGACACGTTCCGCGCCGCCGCGATCGAGCAGCTCGAAGTATGGTGCAATCGCGCCGGCGCCGAGATTGTCAAGCAGGCGCAAGGCTCCGATCCCGCGGCCGTCGCGTTCGATGCCGTCAAGGCCGCCGTAGCCCGCAAGGCGGGCGCCGTGCTAATCGACACTGCCGGCAGGTTGCAGACCAAGGTGAACCTGATGGAGGAGCTTAAGAAAATCGCGCGCGTCGCGGGCCGCGAGCTTCCCGGCGCGCCGCATGAGACGTGGCTCGTGCTCGACGCGAACACGGGGCAGAATGCGCTCAGCCAAGCCAAGCTGTTCGGCGAATCGGTGCCTCTAACGGGTGTGGTGCTCGCGAAGCTCGACAGCACGGCCAAGGGTGGCGTAGTAATCGCGATCGCGGATCGGCTGAAGGTACCGGTCAGGTTCGTTGGATTGGGCGAAGACTTGGAAGACTTGCGTGAATTTAACGCGCGTGAATTTGTCGAGGCATTATTTACCGCTGAGGAAGGCGATTCCGCGTCGGCCAGCGGCTCATATGCAGCTTGACTTCCTGTTTTGCAAAAAATTAAACTAAAGGTAGAACTTTTGCGCCATGGCAGTCGACGTTCTCAAGCAGCTCGACGAAAGAATTCAGGCTTCGGTCACGCGGATCCAGCAATTGCGCAAGGAAAACGAGATGCTCGCGCAGAAATTGGCGGAAAGCGAAAAGCGCTACGCCGACGCCTCGGCGCAACTCAAGCAGCTCAGCTCCGAGCATCAGCAGCATGAGTCCGAACGCCAGGATATCCGAAGCAGGATCGAGAAAATCCTCGCCCGCTTCGACGGTATAGACCTGGGGTAGAGGGATTATGAAAGGCGTCAACGTCGAGATCATGGGACAGAGCCTCGTCGTCGCAAGTGATGCCGGTGACGAATGGGTAAAAGCCGTGGCCGAAACGGTTGACGAACGAATCAAGGATATCCGCGCCGGATCGCGCACGGTTAACTCGGTCAATGTCGCGATCCTGGCCGCGCTGAACTTTGCCGACGAGCTCGAGCGCCTGCGCCGGGAGCATCAGGACCTGGTCGCTCGGCTGACGGCAATGAATGAACGCCTGTCCGCGGCGATCGACTCTTGAGTTTGAGCGGCGTCGATTGAGCGGATAGATTTCTGAGAGGTAAGGGGCTGGGGGCGGGAATTGAATCTCGATAGTGGCCGCGCCGCGCGTTGTGAGTGCCGCCGGCCTGAGCGAATCCATGAGGGCGCCTTGCTGACACGCGCGAGGCTTATTGTCACGCAACCGTTTGCACCGAGCATCAGGATTGCCGGATCGAGAAGTACGTTCCGGTCAGCGCTTGGAATGAAGAGCTGATCACCGCTTCCCGCCGTGGGCCAATGTCCGTGGCGGACGAAAAGAAATACCTGCGCGCAGTTTTTGCTGCGACGCGCGCCGCGCTCGATGCCGAGCGTGCGCGCCACCTCTCAACTGCCGTCCAGCACCACCTCATCCAATCCGCGCTCTACCGCGGCGCGCGTTCGCTAATGATATACGCGGCGGCGGGCAACGAGGTTTCAACCGACCTGATTTTTGACAACGCGCTCGCCTCGGGCCGCGCCGTTTACTTTCCGCGCTTCGATTCTGGCAGCGATTCACTTCGCACCGTGCGTGTGCACACTCGCACCGATCTCACCCTCGGCGCCTTCAGAATCCTCGAACCACGATCGGACCTCAACGCTGCCGATGACTCCGAACTCAACAGCATGCTGATTTGTGTTCCGGGCCTGGCTTTCAGTCGCGAGGGCTGGCGCCTCGGAAGAGGCGGGGGCCATTATGACCGTTTCCTTGCCGATGTGAGGCCGGAAGCGATCAGTGTGGGTCTCGCCTATTCATTCCAGCTGGTCGATCGCGTCCCGCATGAGGACCACGATCGCCGGCTCAACTCAATCGCGACCGAGTCAGCGCTCTTCGAGGCCGGCGATGCGCCACTGCCGGACCAAAAAGCGTTGGCCGAGGAGGTAAACCCGGGTGAATCTAGTGTTCCTAATCCTGGGATTCATAGTTGGTGGCGCGGTCTTTCTCTTTTGGGGACTGAATCAACGGCGCAAGGACGCCGTTAACCTGGAGGCCGCGCGAACTCAGGCCGAAGAATTAACCAAGGAGGCTCAAACCAAGAGCGAACTCGTTCTCAAAGAAGCTGAAGTAAAAGCCAAGGACCTGATCGTCGGCGCAAAGGCCGACGCCGAGCGCGAGATGCGCGAGCGGCGCCGCGAGCTGACCTCGATCGAACAGAAACTGGAAGCACGCGAGGAAACCTTCGAAAAACGCCAGGAAGCTTTCGAGCGACGCGAAGCGGACTTGAATCGGCGCGATCAAAGTATCCGCTCGCGCGAGAAAAACATCACCGACAAGGAAGAGGAGCAGAACAAGCTTATCGAAGAGGCGCGCGGCCGCCTCGAGCAGGTCGCGGGACTAACGCGCGAGGAGGCCAAGCGCTCGCTGATGGACGAGATGCTCGGCCAGGCGCGCACCGAGGCCGCCAAGCATATCCGCGTCGTCGAGGAAGAAGCGCGCGAGGAAGCCGACCGGCGAGCCAAGCGGATCGTCTCGATCGCAATCGAGCGCCTCGCCGGCGAGTTCGTCACGGAGCGCACCGTCTCCGTGATCGCGCTTCCCAACGACGAGATGAAGGGCCGTATTATCGGCCGCGAGGGCCGCAATATCCGCGCGATCGAAGCCGCGACCGGAGTCGATATCATCATCGACGACACGCCCGAGGCGGTCGTTATCTCGTGCCACAACCCGATACGGCGCGAGATCGCGCGCGTCGGGCTGGAACGCCTCATTTCCGACGGCCGGATTCATCCCGGACGTATCGAGGAAGTGGTCCGCAAGGCCGAGCAGGAGGTCGAGGAATCGATTCGCGAGGCCGGCCAGCGCGCTATCATCGAGTGCGGCGTTCACGGCGTTCATCCGGAACTTGTGAAGCTGCTCGGGATGCTGAAATACCGCTACTCGTACGCTCAGAACGTGCTGATGCACTCGATCGAGGCGGCGTTCATCTGCGGCTCGATGGCTGCGGAGCTGGGCCTCAACGAAAAGCAGGCGCGCCGGGCGGCACTCCTGCACGATATCGGCAAGGCGCTGACGCACGAAGTCGAAGGATCGCACGCACTAATCGGCGCCGAGATCGCTCGCAAGTACGGCGAATCGGCGAAGATCGTCAACGCGATCGCGGCGCATCACGAGGAAGTGAAGGCCGAGACGATCCTCGCCCCTCTCGTGGACGCCGCCGACGCGCTCTCCGGCGCGCGTCCAGGTGCGCGGCGCGAGGTGCTCGAGAGCTACGTCAAGCGGCTTGAGGATCTCGAAGCGATCGCGAAATCGTTCAAGGGCGTCGAGAAGTGCTTCGCGGTTCAGGCCGGGCGCGAGATGCGCATAATCGTCGAGCCCAACCAGGTAACCGACGAGGACACCACGATGCTAGCGCGCGATGTGGCGCGCAAGATCGAAACCGACATGACGTATCCCGGTCAGATTCGCGTGACCGTGATTCGCGAAACG
>JASHQJ010000226.1 GCA_030037595.1 Candidatus Binataceae bacterium | reverse complement strand
TGCGCTTCGTCGCGCGACGACATTCGATAGTTGAATTCGGTGATATTGCGATCGCCAATCACGGCACAGAAATCCAGAAACGCGCCCGGCCGCTCAGGAATCGTCACGGCGAGCATCGCCTCACGCCGCTCACCGATCGCGCATCGCTCCGCGACGAAGCCGAGCCGATCGAAATTGATGTTCGCGCCTGACGCGATCGCGACTGCCGCTCTCGCCGGTACGCGGCCCTCGCTCGCGACGCGCTTCAGCCCCGCGACGCCGAGCGCACCCGCGGGCTCGAGCACGGTCCGCGTGTCCTCAAAGACGTCCTTGATTGCCGCGCAGATTTCGTCGATGCCGACCGTGACGCAATCATCGAGATAACGGCGGCAGAGGTCGAACGTGTGCTCACCAACGACGCGCACCGCAACACCATCGGCGAAGGTTCCGACGTGATCGAGCTCGATGCGCCGGCCCGCGCGGATCGATTGTGTCATCGCGTCGGAGTCTTCGGGCTCGACGCCGATCACGCACACCTCGGGCCGCAATGCTTTAATCACCGAAGCGACTCCTCCCGCAAGTCCGCCTCCTCCGACCGGCACGAAGATCGAGCCGCAATCTGCCTGGCGCAGTAGTTCGAGAGCGATCGTCGCCTGGCCCGCGATCACGTCGAAATCGTCATAGCCGGGAATCAGCGTGGCGCCAGTTTCTGCAGCGGCGCGAGCGGCGTAACAGGCGGCGTCGGCATAGTCGTCGCCAACGAGATCGATCTCGGCGCCGAGGCGTCTCACGGCGTCCACCTTGATCGTGGGTGTCGTTGTGGGCATCACCACGCGCGCGTGGATCTTGAGCCGCGCCGCGGCGTAGGCGACGCCCTGCGCGTGATTCCCGGCAGACGCGGCAATCACGCCCGCGGCTTTGGCGGCGTGATCTAGATTTGCGATTCGATTGTACGCGCCGCGCAGCTTGAACGAAAAGATCGGCGTGAGATCCTCGCGCTTCAGGAGCACGGGAAATCCGAGCCGCGCCGAAAGCAGATGCGCCTCGGTTACTGGCGTGGGGTTGGGGAGCACTTCGGCGACCCGGGCGTTGCGCGCGCGAGTCAGCAGTCCATGGTGGTCCATCGATCTCCTCCGCGAAGACCGCGCCCGTCTGAATCGTCCGAAGTGATGTCGTGAAAAACGAAACCCCTCCGGCCGTCTGGCGGGAGGGGTTTTCGCTCATTCCGAGTTGTAGTTAACGCAGCTCGGCGCGCACCCCACCCGCCAGGGTAATCATCATAATAATGGCGATGATGGAGATGCGGTCGCGCATACGCCTTGTTCGCATGATGCTAGAGGCCCGCGTCGTGCCGGTCAACCGTCAGAGGCGTGCGTTCCTGAGCCGCAGTGCGTTGGTGATTACCGAGACCGAACTGAAGCTCATCGCGGCGCTGGCGACGATTGGGCTCAGCAGCAGGCCGAACGCCGGGTAGAGGACGCCGGCCGCAATCGGTACGCCGATCGAATTGTAAATGAACGCGAAGAAGAGATTCTGCCGGATATTCCGCATCGTCGCGCGGCTGAGCCTGATCGCCTTGGCGATTCCGCGGAGATCGCCCTTCACCAGCGTGATGCCCGCGCTTTCCATCGCGACGTCCGTGCCTGTGCCCATCGCGATTCCGACCTGGGCTTGCGCGAGGGCCGGCGCGTCGTTGATTCCGTCGCCCGCCATCGCAACGATGTGACCTTCGCTCTGCAGCCGTTTCACAACGTCGGCCTTTTGATTCGGCAGCACCTCGGCTTCGACCGATTCGATCCCGAGCCTTCGTGCAACAGCTTCGGCTGTCGTGCGGCTGTCTCCGCTGAGCATCACGAGACGGATACCCTCAGCCTTCAGCGCATGCAGAGCGTCGGGAGTGGATTCCTTGACCGGGTCGGCGACACCAACGAGGCCGGCAATGTGGCCGTCAATCGCCACGATCATCACCGTCTCGCCGTCGCGGCGATGCGCCTCCGCCTGCTCGGCAATTGCGGCCGCATCGATTCCAAGCGCTTCCATCAGCGCGCGATTTCCGAGCGCGATCGCGTGACCATCCACTTTGCCGGCGACACCCTTGCCCGCGATCGCGCGGAAGTCGGCGACATCGGCGAGCTGGATGCCCCGCTCGTTAGAGCCTGCGACGATTGCCGCGGCGAGTGGATGCTCGCTGGCGCGCTCGAGACTCGCCGCGAGGCGAAGAACCTCATTCTCGTTGTTGGAGCCGACTGCGATGACCGAGTTGAGGCGCGGCTTGCCGGATGTGATCGTGCCCGTTTTGTCCACGACCAACGTATCAACGCGCTCAAGTACCTCGAGCGTTTCCGCGTTCTTGATAAGCACGCCCTCGGTCGCGCCGCGTCCGGTGCCGACCATGATCGACATCGGAGTTGCGAGGCCGAGCGCGCAGGGGCATGCGATGATCAGTACCGCGACGGCATTGACGAGAGCATGGGCCAATTGCGGCGTGGGTCCGACGAATGCCCATACGACAAAAGTGATTGCGGCGACCAGGATTACGGCGGGGACGAAGTACGATGAGACAGTGTCGGCGACGCGCTGGATCGGCGCGCGGCTGCGTTGCGCTTCGCTCACCATCCGAACGATTTGCGCAAGCAGGGTGTCAGAGCCGACGTGCTCGGCCCGGATGATAATCGAGCCGTTGCCATTCACCGTTGCGCCGATCACGCGCTCGCCCGCCCGCTTCTCGACCGGAATTGGCTCGCCCGTGACCATCGATTCATTGACGGAGCTGGCGCCATCGAGCACGACACCGTCGATGGGGATCTTCTCGCCGGGACGGACGCGGAGACGATCGCCCGGCGTCACGTGCTCGAGCGGGATATCTTCTTCGCGGCCGTCGTCGCGGATGACGCGCGCGGTCTTCGGTGCGAGTCCGAGGAGCGCGCGGATTGCGCCGCTGGTGCGGCTCCGTGCGCGGAGCTCCAGCACCTGGCCGAGGAGCACGAGCGCCGTTATTGTCGCGGCCGCCTCGAAGTAAACGGGCACCATCCCGCTGGCATCGCGAAACGACGGCGGGAAGACCCCCGGCGTCACGGCGGCGACGACGCTGTAGAGGTATGCCGCGCCGATGCCGATCGAAATCAGCGTGAACATGTTGAGGCTTCGATCGACGAGCGATTGCCATCCGCGCGCGAGCAGCGGCGCAGCAGCCCAAAGCACGGCAGGTGTGGCCAGGATGAGCTCGAGCCAGGTGAGCGTCCCGTTCGGTAAAAGACGATCCAACGTAACCCCGGGCACCATCGCGGACATCGAAAGGAGGAGCAGCGGGACGGCGAGCACGACGCTCATCCAGAAGCGCCGCGTCATTTCGATTAGTTCGTGATTGGGCTCCTCGACGGCGGCTACGGTGAGGACGCGCCGCTCCAGCGCCATCCCGCAGATCGAGCAGGCGCCCGGGGCCGGGCGCACGATCTCGGGATGCATTGGGCACGTGTACTCGACGCTTGCACTGCGCGGCGGCGTCGAGGGCGCAGGCGGTCGTTTGGCGCCCTTGATGAATTGACCTGGAGAAGCGCGGAATTTTTCGAGGCACTTGTTGCTACAGAAGTAGTAAGTGTTCCCGTCGTGGACGTGATTTCGCAGATTGTTCTCCGTTCCGACATCCATGCCGCATACCGGATCGACGGCGCGATGCTCCGCAGGAGCCTCGCTTGAATGATGATACATGTGGCTTTGATGCGGCTCGGAATCTGGTGTGTCGGGTTTCATCCTCGCTCGTTTATCTGTATTTTGAGACCGAATCTGCGGGGCGTGGCCCGCGGATCGCGCTATGACTCTGATAGCGCGGATGCGAATCGGAGACTATCGTGCGGCGCCAGGGACGGCGGCACGTCCGATTTGGTTGGGAGGTGGTGGAGCGAATTCACGATGAAATCGACTTCGAGCCGCACTATCACAAGATCCCTTTGCGTCTGCCTGGCGCTTGCGTGGCTTATCGCATCCACCGTAGGTACTGCCTCGGCCGCGGCGTTCTCCCTGCTCGATCCGAGCACTTGGCCCAGGCCGCAGAGTTTTTCGCTGCTCGATCCAAACAGCTGGCCGGTCATTCCGATCCCAATTATCACGACCGATCCCAACGGCGGCACCACTTACGGCATGATGGCGGTGAAGCTGTTCCACGACGACCAGGGCGACATCTCGAGCATCTTCGCGCCTGACGTAACCAAGAATACCACGCTCGGTGTAGGCGGCGATTTCCGATACTTCGCCTATCCTTCGGCGGACACCCACTGGTATGGGACCGCGAGCGCGCAATACCACAAGGCGCGCAACGTCGACGTTAGCTATCAAACCGGAATCACCCGCCAATCACCGATCTCATGGTCCGGCCGGCTCTTCTGGGAGCACGATCCGACCGAGCGTTTCTACGGTATCGGCAACATGTCGATGAACGGCATGCAGTCGAACTACATGACCAAACAGATCTACGCAGAGTCGGTACTGGGCTACAATTTCAACGAGCACATGCAGCTCGCGTGGCTACTCCGTCCGCGCTACGTGCGAATCGGGCCGGGCGGGTTTACTTCACTGCCCGCGACCAGCGAGTTGTTCCCCCACTTGAAGGGGCTCGACGGCGGCAGTGAGATTTATGACTCCGCAGTATTCTCGTACGACAACCGCGATTCGGCCGACCTGCCGCACAATGGCGGGTTCTACCAAGTGTTTTATGGCAACGCGGATCGGCGGTTCGGCAGCTCGATGTCCTACAACCGGTTCGGGACTGATTTACGCCATTACTTTCCGCTCTGGACGCGATTCACGCTGGCGACGCATGCATACGTCTCGTACATCCCGGCTGGCAACGAGACGCCGTTTTTCTCGATGGCGCGTCTCGGCGGCGAGTTCACCGATTATCTGACTGACAGAACTACGCAACGTGGATGGGGCGTCGCACGCTGGACGGACAACAATATCGAGGGCGTGAACGCTGAGCTCAGAACGAAGGTTTATACGGCGAAAGTCTTCGACACGACGGGGACCCTTGAAGTTGCACCGTTCGTCGATATGGGCAAGGTGTCACACGAATTCACCGACAATCCGCTCAATCGTTTTCATCCTGCGGGTGGTATGGGATTTCGCGCCGTGGCGGAGCCCTACGTGGTCGGATTCGTTGACATAGGCTATGCGGGTGACGGCGAAACGATCTTCGCCGGCGTCAACTATCCATTCTGAAAATCCGGGCGCACTCGACCTGACCCCGACGCCGTGAAACCGCGGCCCGCCCGAATCGTCTTGATAGCAGACGGTTTTCCATCACTTTTTAGGCCTTGGCGTTTCATCTGTGAGCGAAAGTCGATAAGGTTTCGATAAGTTGAGCGGGTGGGGCCGGTTCCCGGATGGAAACGAGAGCGAACCTGAGAAAATCTTCCGCCGCGCGGAACAACCCGGCACAGACGGAGCTCTTCGTGTCGGAAAAACCATTGCGGGGCGATAGTTTGCTCAAGGTCTATGGCGGCCGCGCCGTCGTCGATCGCGTCAACGTCTCCGTCAATCCCGGTGAGGTCGTTGGCTTCCTCGGGCCGAACGGCGCCGGCAAGACCACGACATTCTACATGCTCGTCGGATTGCTCAAGCCCGATGAGGGCCGGATTCTCTTTGGCGACGAGGACATTACAGGCCTGCCGCTCTATCAGCGCGCGCGCCGCGGCATCAGCTATCTCCCCCAGGAGCCGAGCGTCTTCCGCAAGCTGACCGTCGAGCAGAACCTGCTCGCCGTGCTCGAGACCCTGCCGCTCAACGAGGAGGAACGCCAGGGCCGCCTGCAGTCGCTGCTCGACGAGCTCGGCATCGCGCGGCTTCGCCACGCCAAGGCGGGAGTGCTGTCAGGCGGCGAGCGCCGCCGCGTCGAGATCACGCGCGCGCTGGTGTTGGACCCGGTCTTCCTTTGCCTCGACGAGCCGTTTGCCGGAATCGACCCGATCACGGTGATCGAGATTCAGCGTGTCGTGAAGTACCTCAAGGACCGCGGCATCGGCGTGCTGATGTCCGATCACAACGTGCAGGCGGCGCTTTCGATTATCGACCGCGCCTACGTGATTCACTCGGGCAAGATTCTGTTCGAAGGCACGCCGCGCGAGGTCGTCGCAAGCGAACAGGTGCGGCAGGTTTTCCTCGGCGAGCGTTTCAAGCTCGCGCGCTGAACTTCATGATTTAGCAATCAGGGGAAGCCCGAGCCCACAGGAGGTGGCGGGTAGCTCGGATATCCATAGCCGCCGAACGAGCTTGGCGGTCCGCCGCCGAATCCCCCGAATCCTCCCCCGTAGCCGCCTCCAAAACCGCCGCCGAATCCTCCCCCGCCACCGCCAATCGACATCCCGCCGCCCAGCAATCCCATCAGGAGGTTGAGGCCTGAGAAGTTGTTGCTTGGATATTGCTGCTGCGCGGCGTACGGATTGAACTGGCCCTGCTGCTGATAGGCCTGGATCCCGTTCGACGTTGCGTACGGATCATACGCACCCGACCCGCCCGAATTCGACGCACTCGAGCCGTTCGACGAGCCGTTGCCATTGCCGCCTTCGCTAGCCGCCAGTTCGGGAGAGACCGTGATTCGGTTATCGACCAAGAGTTGCGGATCGTTGAGGAAGGTGCGCGCCTTCTGCTCGGCGTCGCTCTTTCCGTACTGGCTCGCGACGTAGCCGAACAGGATGACCTGGCGCTTGCCGGCAGGGCTCATCACGACCTGCCCGTTCACCAGCGGCAGGTGATGGTTCTTCAGGTAATCGGTGAGGTTCTGGCTGTCAGCCTGATCAACCGAGCCGCCGACCACTGTGCCCGAGGGAGAGGGAGGCGGCAACGAAGCGTTGTACTGGGAAGATGAACCTAACGCGGACGCGCCGGCCGAGCCCGGCATACCTGGCGTCGTCTGCTGCGGAGTACAGGCGCTTAGCGCCGTCAGCGCCACGGCCAACGCGAATACCGCGACCCCTTTGGCAAACGAGCGCATCGTCATCTCATTATAAGACGCGTCCGATGGTCTAACAATTCGCTCATTTCGCGCCCGGGCGACGGGTCACCGATAGTTGACGTCGGCTAGGAAATCCCGCACGAGATGGTTGAACACGGGGCCATTCTCGAAATACACCGAATGCCCACAGTCAGGTACGCTGACGAAGCGGCCGCCCGGGAGAGTCTTTGCGACCTCCTTCACCATCGCAGGCGTGATCAGCACGTCGCGCTCGCCGACGATACACAGCACCGGCATCGTGACGCGCTCGCGCACGCGCGCGAGGTCATAGCGGAGTGAAGTGATCCGCGCGCCCGCATCAGCAGGCGGCCGCGCACCCAGGATCCGCACCTCATCGTAGAGGAACGCGAACTCAGGCCGCCGCGCGAAGTAGTCAGCCGCGTATGTCGGCAGCGAGCCGAGCGGCGGCGTCGCATCGACCGGCATCGGCTCGCGCCGCTCGAACTTCATGTCGGGGGTGAAGATTCCTCCCGGCGTGTCCGCCATCACCATCGCGGCGACGCGCTCCGGATGCTCAATCGCGAAGCCGACGATCGTCCATCCGCCCATCGATTGCCCGACCAGCGCGGCGCGCTCGATCTTCAGATGGTCGAGCAGGCGCGCGAGGTCGCTCGCGTGAGCGCGATTGAATAGGCCCTCGGGATCGGGGGAGAGGCCGAAGCTTCGCTGGTCAATCGTGATGCACTCGTAGCAGCGCATGAAATAGGGCACCTGCTGCCACCACGAGAGGTGGTTGCCGCCGAGGCCATGCAGGAAGACGAGCGTGGGGCCTTCGCCGGTGCGCTCGTAGTAGAGCGGGCAGTCGCCGATCTGAAGCCGTCCGGGCGTGGTGCGATATTCCATCGAGGTGCGCCTCCGCTCGGGCGAATCTAGCATCGCGATACGCGGGCGGACAAAGAGTTCCGCTTGGCATAGCCCTAAGCGAATTGAGCATGGCATCTAGCGTCCTCTTTGATAACTATGAGCTAGCATACTCTCATGCGAGCTGGACGGCGCCGGTGCGTTGTCGCAACTTTCCTGATCGTGGCTTTCGTCGCTGCGATCGGATTAGCACGCGCGGAAGATCCATGCTCGACACTCATTCGGCGTGGCTGCGCTCGCCGAAGAGAATCGGCGCGCGCGGAGGACCGCGCGAGATCCTTCCCTCCGGCAGCCTAGCTCAGGATGACAACCAAAAGAGGGCCTGCCGCTGTCAGTCTGTCATCCCGAGCGAGCCGAAGTGTTAGCGAGGCGACTAAGGATCAACGCGAAGCGATGCGTCCGCTGAATATGGTGCGCAGCACCTCACCCTAGCCTCTCCTACTAGGACAAG
>JASHQJ010000225.1 GCA_030037595.1 Candidatus Binataceae bacterium | reverse complement strand
AGGGCGAAATTCATTCCTTGCCGCCGAGCTTATCAAGAATCGCTGCGATTTGGGGCTTCGCATCGTTCAGGTGCGCGAGCATCTGATCGAAATCGCCGGTGTTTCGGAACCTGAGCGTAATCGTCACCTCATCCGAGGCAAGTTCACTCGGCAAGGCTATTTGGGTGCCGCGCGGCAGATGAAGCGCGGCTATATCGGCGTCGAGCGCCGCGCGAGCGCGAGCGAGCTCGGGAAATCGCGCCGCGCCCAGGTACTCGAGCATCGCACGCGCGCGGCCGGGCGCAGAGCCGCGGCCCTCGGCGATAGCGCGCGCCTTGGGATCGCCGAGCACTTTCGCGGCGGACGTCTTGTCGCGCACCGCGATTTCATCCAACAGGTCGATCGCAGTTGCAAGCTGCCCCGTGCGGTACTTGAGCGTGCGAGCGATCGCGAGCAGCGCCGCGCGCGAATCAGCGTCCATCGCGAGCCACCGTTCGAGATAGGTCTCAGGCAGGCGTTTCTGCGCAGCAAGCGCGCGAATCGCGGTATCCGTTTCGTTAACCGTCATGCCGCTACGATACAGCCGTGGGTAAGCCGCGAGCGCATTTCATCTCGCACGGCTGCGGCGCTCGAGACGGGCCGCTCGCGCCACTCGTTGGCGGCCAGACGGGCTGCGAACGCATAGAATTCAGCATCGGCGACTCGATCGCGCCGGCGGCGGCCGCCCGAATAGATGCGGCATTTCTCGATGAATACATCGGAGACGGCCGTCCGCCGCCCGCCGCTCAATCGCTCGGACGCGAGCAGCTTCATCAGCGCGAAGATTCGGAAGCGATCGATCGCGGGCGTGGACGTGGATAGCTGATCTTCGCGACCGCCACGGCGCGTCAGCAGATATTCATCGAGCAGGCCGACTTCGTGGTCGAGCATGATTCTGAGCCACAGGTCGTAGTCTTCAGCCACGAGCATCGTTTCATCGAATCCGCCCATCGCTCGAAACAGCTCGGTTTGCATGATAGCGGCCGAGGCGCTGACGAGGCAGGTGCGGAGCGATTCGATGAACAAATCGCCGCCGCGCTTCGCATGACGCCGGCCGGGATTGACGCGGCGTCCGCCCCGAATCCAAATCTCCTGACACTGTGAGATCTGAAACAATGGGTTCGCGCGCATGAAATCGAGCTGGCGCGCGAGTTTATCGCGATGCCACAGATCGTCGGAATCGAGAAACGCGATCAGCGGCGCGCGGGCAAGTTGGACGCCACGATTTCGAGCGGCAGCGACGCCACTGTGCGTGATCGATTCGAATCGGACGTTGGAGCGCTCGCGGCAAAGCGCGGCGAGCATCGCCGACGTGTCGTCCGTCGAGCCGTCATCGATGACTACCAGCTCGAACGCCGCGCGCGTCTGAGCGAGCGCGGAATCGATCGCCTCGCGCAGCATCGCGGCGCGATTATAAGTTGGTATGACGACGCTGGCGTCGGGGCTCACGTCGATTGAACCGCAGATTTTCGTTGCGTGCGGCGACTATCAGCGCCCTGCGCAAGAATCCTGAAACGCAGTTCCTCAATTCCTTCACCGTCGTGAGCCGAGCAAAGAATAGGTGCGGCGTGAAGGGGAGCGCAGCGTCTAATCGCGGCCGCGCGCTCAGAGCGGCGCAGCTTGTCGGCTTTGGTGGCGGCGACAATCAGGTTGAGGTCGCGCTCGCGCGCCATCGCCGCGAGATCCAGTTCATCGTCGGTCGGGCCGCGGCGCGCATCGATCAGTAGCACTATTGCCGCGAGGTTTCTGCGATTCGTGAGGTAGTCGCGCATCATCGCCGCGATCTTCGCCGCTTCATCGCGCGACATCTTCGCATAGCCGTAGCCGGGAAGATCGGCGAGCGCGAGCGACTCGGCCACCGTGAAGAAGTTGATTAGCCGCGTGCGGCCCGGAGTCTTTGAGGTGCGCGCGAGTTCGCTTCGCGCCGCGAGGGCGTTCAGGAGCGAGCTTTTGCCGACGTTGGAGCGGCCGGCGAGCGCGACTTCGGCGCGGTTCCAGCGCGGGCATCCCCTGAGCGTGGCCGCCGAAAGCGCGAATTCGGCGTGGAGCGTCGTCATCGTGAGAGCCGCTTTAGGAGCAGGCAGCGTCGAATTCGAGATGGGGGGCGGCAAGCCCGCTGGTATCGCCAACTTTGGTCTGCAGCCGCGTCAGTTCCGCGGTGAGTGCGCTTCGAAATTCGCGCAGCTTGAGCCCACGATGGCGATCAGGAAACGGCGCGAGGAACTTGAGCGCGGCGCCGAGGTGGATGATCGCGCTCTTGGTTTCGTGCTGCGAGAGCTTGTGGTTGGCGACCGACGCGCGCAGCAGGCCGAGAAAGAAATCCCAGTCGGCGCTGTCGTCCTCGAGCAGGTTCATCGCATCTTCCATTTCCTCGTGCGCTTCGAAGAATTCGCCGCGATTGAAGAACTCGACGCCGCGGTGAAAATGTTCATTGACCTCGCTCATCGTGATGCGCGGCGCCGGGTGCGAATCAAAAGCCGGTGTCGTCTTCGTTGGTCTTGTCCGCGGTATCGACGTGGAGGGTGCGCTTTAGTCCTTCGAGCTGCGAGACGAAGATACCGCGGATGACATCCTTGATTACGCCGTCAGGCACGGGCAGCGACTGTGCGAACTTGGTCGTCTCGTGCAGTTTGATGAGCGTGCTGCCGCCCTCGTCATCGAGGGTGTACTCGGCGTCGGTGCTGAGCATCGGGTTATCGAGCGTGTGATAAGTGATGCGGTGATTCGCGGCATCGTACTCGAACTGGAGGCGAGTGGTAATCGGCTGGCCGCCGGGGCCATTGAGATCCATGTCGACGACCTTGGTGTTGCCCGAATCCGACACAACGCGCACCGCTTTGACTTGGTCGGAGTGCGTGTTCTGGACGTCGCGAATCGCGTTGTAGACGGTGTCTTCGGGCGCGGTGACGCGAGCTGTCATGTCAGCGGTCCAGGTATCGCCATCGTGGGTGATGCTTTCGGCGATGATTCCAGCAGCGCGCGCACGATGCGCCTGGTAATAGCGCCATCCGGCAAAGCCGACCACGATCACCAGGACGAGCGCGCCGATGATTCGAACAGCCTTGCTCATATATTTACCGTCTCGAAGCTGGAAGGATTCACCGGCTGAAAGTCCCCACCAGTTCGGCTTTGCCGATTACATGAGCTTCCAT
This sequence comes from Candidatus Binataceae bacterium, assembly GCA_030037595.1. GTDB lineage: Bacteria > Desulfobacterota > Binatia > Binatales > Binataceae > JASHPB01. The sequence continues at coordinate 1,168 of JASHQJ010000225.1, read as the reverse complement.
GGCCGATTTCACCGCCGTGAGGCTCGCGCCTTTGGGAAGATTTATTGTCGCGTTTAAGGCGTACAGCGTGAAGTGATAGTGATGAACTTTGCCCGGCGGCGGGCACGGCCCAACGTAGCCAATCTTGGCGGCACTGTTCATGCCCTGTTCGCCTCCGCCGGAAATTTGATCGACATGCGGCACACCGGCCGCGAGCGATGCTGCCGAACCGGGTATATCAAACGCAACCCAATGAATGAACGTGCCATGGGGTGCATCAGGATCGCTCAGGATTAGAACGAAAGATTTAGTACCGGAGGGAGCGCCGCTCCATGCAAGAGCTGGTGAATCGTTCTTACCACTGCAACTATTGGCAACTGGAATCGTATTACCTGCGGTGAAAGCAGTGCTTGTCAAACTAAAATTACTCTGTGCGTGTGAGGTCGAATCATAGAACGCCAGACATGCGAGGATGAGGAGAAAAGAGCATAACGAGAGTATAGTTTTCTGGCGCATATCCATTTCTCCGTAGCGAGCAACATCGCCTTTTTCAAGCTTGAAAAAAATAAGGTAGCAAACTCTTGACCGGCTGATGTGATTATTTCGTAATATTATTGTGTGTTTTGCTAATTAAATTCAGGTGCCACAGCAATTGGCGCCTCTTGACGTACGAGGTCCTTTTTGAGACTTGTATTGACGGTAAAAGCAAGCAATAGATAAAGGTCGGCGTCGTCGGGGGAAGGAGTGACCAGATAAACTGGTTGCGCATTTAGGCAGTATAGAGCGAGCCGGAACTGGAGATGACATGGCTAGCGACAGCAAGTACAGCCTGCCTCGGGTGATGACAGTCAAGGAACTTTCAGAGTATCTGAGAGTGCATCCTTCGACCATCTACAAGCTGCTGAGGCGGGGCGAGTTGCCAGGGTTTCGTATCGGGACCGACTGGCGATTCAACGCCGAGGTGATCGACAAATGGTGTCTCGAGCGCAACATGCGAGGCATCGGCGGCGACCCCTCTGATCAAAACTAGAGCTACGTACTCTAGCATCACATAGCGCCTCGCGCTCCGGGACGCGGCGTGCGCAACGACCGTCATCGGCGTGCCCTTGACCTTCGCACCCGATCTGCCTCAGCATACCGGTCGTTCAATGATCCCCAAAGCACGAAAGCAAGCGACGCGGGTTTCCTC
>JASHQJ010000224.1 GCA_030037595.1 Candidatus Binataceae bacterium | reverse complement strand
TCGCGTGGCTCTCGAGCGACGACGCCAAGGACGTCCACGGCGAAGTGTTCCGCGTAGGTATGGGGACCGTCTTCCTCATGAAGGGATGGCATACCGCCGCCAAGGTCTCTAAGAAGGGCTCGATGTGGGAGCCGGCCGAGCTCGGAGCCAAGCTGAAGGAAGAGCTGGCCAAGGGCGCGACCAAGAAGGAGAGCATGGGCGAGGTGATGAGCGGAGGGGTCTGAGTCCGTTGTCCGATCACAAGTCGAAACCGAAAAGCGCGGCTCGTCGTGAGCCGCGCTTTCGTTCCGTGCTCTTCATCTGCGCCGCCAACACGGCGCGGAGCGTGATGGCCGAGCATATTCTGCGCCGCGAGCTTAGAAAGCACGGCATCGAAGAGCATCACGTGCGCGTCACTTCCGCCGGTATCGCGCCCTACGCTCGCGACGGAGCGCTCGTCTCGCTCGATACGCGGCTTGCGCTCCGTGAAGACGGAATCCATCTTGGAGAAGAGGCGACCTCGACCGACCTGAAGCGGCATCCTGAGATGCTCGCGGAGGCGGAGCTGGTGATTGCGATGACCGAGCAGCAGGCGCGCGATCTGCTCGCCAAGTTCCCCGTCTCGAATCCCGAGCGCGTACATACGTTGCGCTCGTTCACCGGCGGCGCGGGCGATATCGACGACCCGTTCGAAAAGGGCGACGTGGTTTTCGCCGAATGCCGCGAGGAAATTAAGCGCCTCATCCCGGTGCTGGTTGAACGCATCTTCGAGGAGTGACGGCGATGCAATTCGAAAATCCGGCGGACACCGAAATCCGCGCGATCCTTTCGCGGCCTACGACGGTCGCAGTCGTCGGATGCTCCGACAATCCTGCCCGCGACAGCCTGACGATCGCGAAGCTACTGAAGGCGCACGGCTTCCGTGTGCTCCCGGTGAATCCTGCGCTCAAGCCCGACGCGCTGATGAATGCGCTCGGCGAGCGATGCTATCCCGACCTCGCGTCGATTCCTGATCCGGTGGAGATCGTTGACGTGTTCCGGCGCTCGGAGTTCGTGCCCGGGGTGGTCGAGCAGGCAATCGCTAAGGGCGCGAAAATCCTCTGGTGCCAGCTCGGCGTGATCCACCTCGACGCCGCGCGCAAGGCGCAGAAGGCCGGCATGACGGTCGTGATGGACCGCTGCCCCGCTATCGAGTATCGGCGCCTGTTCTGATCGAATCGTCGTTCAACCACCAAGAACGCCGAGAGTGAGAACGAAAGAATTGTGTCTTAATGATCTTCGTTTCTTGGTGGTTACTATCGCGTTGCTGCACCGACGGTGATCAAGCAGATGTGGTGTTCAAATCGTGGGTGGCGCCGGCAGCGGGCCGCGGGCAAGTTCGTAGGCTGCGCCGATGCGCAGAACGGTTAATTCATCGAAGAGCTTGCCAACGATTTGCATCGCGAGCGGCAGACCGCCCGGTGAGAGCCCGGTCGGGATTGCGAGCGCCGGCTGCCCTGTGGCATCGAAGGATTGGGTGAAGCGAAGAATCGTTGAGACCAGGTCAACGCGCTCGCCCGCCGTTTCGAGCATCGCGCCCGCGTCGATCTTCGGCGCGACGATCGCGCTCCCCGGCGCGAACAGCGCGTCGTGATCCGCCAGCACCGCCTTGGCTTCCGCTAGCGTGCGAGCGCGCGAGCGCTGCGCGCGGACGTAATTGCTACCCGAGGTGAGCATCCCGTACTCGAGCACGCGCCGTACGTCGTCGCCGTAGTCATGCGGCCGCTCGCGCATCCAATCCTCGTGGTACTCGAACGCCTCGGCGAAGGTGATGATGCCGTTGGCGATCGCGGCGAGCGGAATCGACGGGATCGAAACCTCATCGACCATCGCACCGAGCGAACGCAGCGTCGCGAGCGCCGCGTCGAATGAGTTGCGCGCGTCGTCGCTCAGGCCGTCGTTGAGCTCGCGAATCACGCCGAGCCGCATGCCGCTGATTGGCTTGTCGAGATTAGCGGTGAAGTCGGCGACGCGCTCACGGCTAGAGGTCGAATCATCGCGGTCATGACCCGCGATCACGTTGAGCATCAGCGCCGCATCGCGCACGGTGCGCGTGATCGGCCCGACGTGGTCAAGTGTGTGCGCGAGCGGGATCACTCCGTAGCGGCTCACGCGGCTAAAGGTCGGCTTCATGCCGACGCATCCGCATAGCGCAGCCGGGATGCGTATCGAGCCTCCCGTGTCGGTGCCGATCGTCGCTGCGGCCGTGCGCGCGACTATCGCGGCCGCGCTGCCGCCGCTCGAGCCGCCGGGAATCCGTTCGAGGTCGTAGGGATTTCGCACCGCGCCGTGATGCGGGTTGGTCGAGGTCACACCGTACGCGAACTCGTGCAGGTTGAGCTTGCCGAGCAGCACGGCGCCCGCACGCTGCAGGCGCTTCCAGACGGTCGCATCGTAGGCCGGACGGAACTCCTTCAGAATCTTCGAGCCGCCCGTGGTCACGATTCCCTTGGTGTAAACGAGGTCCTTGAGGCCAATCGGAACGCCGTGAAATGGGCCGCGCCACTTGCCCGATGCGATCTCGGCCTCGGCTTTCTTCGCCGCCTTGCGCGCGACCTCGGGCGTGACCGTGATGTAGGCGCGAATCTTCGAATCGACTTCCTCGATTCGTGCGAGGTAGGCCTCGGTCAGTTCGACGGGCGAGATTTCGCGCCCACGCAACTTGTCGGCCAGCGCCGCAACATCGAATTCGAGCAATTCGGAGTAAGGCATTGTCGATCTCCGGCGCTCTGGGAGCAGCGTTCAGCGCTTTGGTTTGGACAGGCGATCGGCTTCGGCCGCGAGCATCGGGTAGCCGAACGGCAGCGCGACATCGTCGAGCCCGATCGACTTGATATGGTGCGCAAGCGTGAAGAGTGCGCCCACACCGTGCGCAATCGCCGCCGCGTCAGCGTCGGACACATCATAATCGTAAAGATCGTGAAGGGCCTTGCGTACGGTTTCGCCAGTAAGCATCGGCATCGCGGATCCTCCGAAGTGGGAATCGAACGCATCGTAGCGCACGAGAAGGTGCAGCGTTAGCGATACTCTGAGTCGCCGAGCTGGTGCGCGGTGTCGAGTATCAGCGAATAGACGCGGCCCGGGTCGTCGATTCCAATGAGCCTGTAGCATTCCCCGCGCCCGCCGCCCGTGAAGCCGATCGAGGGGTTGGTGAAGGGAATGTAGCCGAGGGCCATATCCGACCGTCCGATGTCCTCGGAATAAATCGTGATGGTCGAAAGATGGCGTCGAATCTTGAGCATCGGAGTGTTGAGGCGGTCGAGCAGGAGTGCTGCGGCTTCACGCGTGCCAAGCCCCGAGACGATAATCACGCGCTGATTGGTAACGCCGTAAAAGGTCGACGCGAGAAACGCATGATAGACTGCGCCCTCGATTACCAGCGCCAGCACGATAACCGCGATTACGACCGAGGTCTGCGCGGCGGTTGCGCCCATGTGAGTCTCGGGCGACAGCGTGCGCATTGCGATCGCGCTCGCGGCGAGAATCACGATGATCACGACGCGGGCGAACAGCGGCTGCAGATCGCGCGGGCGGCCGCACCAGAGCAGAACTTCAGCCGCGAGCAGATGCGGTGAAATCTGGGCCGCAGCCTCGGGATCCATCCACTCGCGGAATCTATTTGATCACGCGCCGCGCGCGCAACGCCGTTAACTTCGCGTCGTCATAACCGAGGAACTCGAGCAGTATTTCATCGGAATGCTGGCCGAGCAGCGGCGCGGCGCGATCGATCTTGATTGGCGTTGATTCGAACCTTATCAGCGCACCCGTCTGCCGCACGCGTCCCCAGTCGGGGTGATCGACGGCCGCGATGAGCTCATTTGCAGTCACCTGCGGATCATCGAACAACTCCTTGGCGCGCGATACGAGTGAAGCCGGTACGGAGGCGTTCTTTAGATGTGCGAGAGCAGCGGACCGCGTGAGCTTTGAAAATACCGCGGCCAGTTCCGCGGCGAGTTTTCCTTCCGCCGGTTCGCCGAGGGCGGCGTCGAAAGAAAGTGGAGGAACGTTTGAGAAGGCTTTTCTGAGTGCGTTCCATTGCTCCGGTTGATCGATTGAGACGAAGAGCCACTCGCCGTCGCCGCATCGATACGCTCGGGCGAGTGCCGCGCGGCCGCGCCGTTCGGGGTCGCCATTCTCCATGTCCGGACGGCCGTCATAGAAGATGAACTCGCCGGCCTGAAACGCCATCGCCGACTGGAGCAGCGAAGTCTCGCAGAATTGCCCGCGACCCGTCTTCTCTCTCGCGCGCAGCGCCAGCACGCAGCCGTAAGCCGAGAGCATCGCGGCGCCGTAGTCGCAGATCGCGCAGGTGAGGTACACGGGATGCGCATGATGCCCGCCCTGCGCCGCCATCACGCCTGATCGGGCTTGCAGCAGAGGATCGAAGCCGGGCTGATTGTGCTCGGGGCCGCGATTTCCGAACGCGTTGACCGACATATAGATGATCCGCGGATTGATGGCGGCGAGTGACTCGTAGTCATAGCCGAAACGCTTCATGCGGCCGGGACGGAGGTTCTCGACGACGATATCGGCCGTACTCGCGAGCCCATGGATGATCTCGCGGCCCTCAGACGTCGTGATATCGACTGCGAGGCCGCGTTTGCCCTGGTTCCATCCCATGAAGCCAAACCCGAAGTGACGAAACGAATCACCCTCTAGACTTTCGATTTTGATCACGGTGGCGCCGAGCTGGGAGAGAATCATCGGGCCGTACGAGCCTGCGATATAGCTCGCGAAGTCGAGCACGAGGACGCCCTCGAGCGGCGCCTTCGACGACGATTGGGTCGGAGGGGCGCCGTTTCTTGAGCACGCGCCGAGCCATCGCTCGCGAGCATCGGCATCTGCTCCGGGAGCTTTCGTAGCTCCCTTGATAGCTCCGGGCGTGTCGCCGAGGAACACCGGCAATCCAAGTTGCAGAGTGCGGCCGAGCGCGGGGTCATCGATTTCCTGGCGCATCGCCAGCGCCCGCACCTGTGCATCGTCGATAAACTCCTGCCGCGTCATCACCGGAGCGTTGGGAACGTCGGCCTCGCGCAGGATGCGAAGCCATTCGTCGCGCGGACGCGTCTTGATAATCGGTTCGATGATGTCCTTTAGCGGCTGCCAATGCTCGACTGGGACCCCCCACGGCGCGCCTTCGAAGCGTGGATCGGCGACCAGATCGGGCCGCTCTATAGCGATCGTAAACTTGCCCCAGAAGGTCGAATTGCCACACGCGGCGAAGAGGAACTTGCCGTCCGATGCCTCGAACAGTCGGTAAACGGGAATCGGACCGAGCGGATCAGACGCGCCCTGGTAAACCGAGGTCATCTTCTCGTGGCGCATGATTGCGCCGGTCTGGAGCGAGAAGGCGCCCGCGAGAATCGATGCCTCGACGAGCTGGCCTTCGCCATCATTGCCGCGTGCGATCAGGGCCGCGACCGCACCGATTGCGGCCATCGTGCCGGCGGAATAGCTGGCGGCAGGAAAGACGAGCGGTACAGGATTACCGCTGCGGGCCCATTGCGAGCCCGAAATTCCTCCGCGGGCCGCTACCAGATCCTCATTGGCTTCGAAGTCTGCCTCGGGTCCGCGGCTTCCGAGCGGAGGCATGTGGAGTGCGATCGTGCGCGGACTGACGTGTCGAATAGAGTCGTAATCGAGGCCGAGCGCGCGAAGCCGTGCAGGACCGAAACCTGTGATGACAATATCGGCTGCGCCAATCAGCTCGGCGAGTCTTTCGCGAACATCCGCCGAAGCGAAATCGAG
>JASHQJ010000223.1 GCA_030037595.1 Candidatus Binataceae bacterium | reverse complement strand
TAGACCATCTCGTGACAGTCCTCGCGCGCCTTCTCGAGATTCTTCACATAATCGCGGCTGCTGACTTCGGCGTCGAACGCACCGTCTTTCGCGATCGCCTCAGCGTCGGCATCAGCAGCAGAGGAAATTCCGTTGCGGCCGGAAAAGAGCACGATGAGACCGCGCGGCTTCTCGTTCGGCGACACGAGCTTGATACTTCCGTAGCGGCCGGCATCCGCCGCGCCGGCGGGCGGGGCACCAAGCAACATCGCGAGCGCGAAAATCAAGAGCGCCGAAACCAGTACGAACATGCCGAAGTCATGCTGCCGATGAACCCCTTCCGAGCCCGCTCGCTAGCGCTGCGACGTCGGCGATGCTCAGGAACGGACCGAACGCGCCGGAAGCCGCGAGATAACGCGGCTCCCAGGTCGGGCGAAATTTGTTCTTGAAGATGCGCAGTCCCTGGAAGTTGTAGATCGACCGCCCGTGCTCCCACAGCAAGCCCGCCAGATGATGCCATTTCGAAGAGAGCGGAGCACGCGCGATTCCCGCAAGCGGCGCCATGCCGAGGCTCAGGCTTTTGAACTCGAGCGCCTTCAACTCGAGTGCAAGCCGTGTGAACAGGAACTCCATCGTGCAGGCCGGAGCATTCGGGACCTGCCGCATCAATCCAATCGTGGCCTGGATGTGAAGATCGGTGGTCATGAAAGTAACGAACGCTATCGGCTCGCCGCCGCGGCAGACGAGCGCCGTGGATTGCGCCGCGATGAAGCGCGGCTCGAAGGCCGCCACTGAGAAGCGCCGCTCGGCCGCGTGACGGGACATCAGCCAGCGCTCAGAAATCGCGCTAAGGACAGCCTGCCGCTGACCTATCGCCGCGGGAGACAAGATCTCAAAGGTGAGGCCTTCGCGCTCGCCTCGCTTGAGCGCTTGCCTGAGTCCGTAGCGCTCGGGACCTTCGAGATCGAACGACTCGAGATCAATGAGCGCTTCCTCGCCGACTTTTACCACTCTGAGCCCGGCGTCGAGATAGAGCGGCAAGCTTTCGGGCGGAATCTGGTAGAAAGCGGCGCGCCCGCCGTGCTCATCTGCCAGCTCGACCAAGCGCCAGATCAATTCCGGCCATTCGTTGTACGGTCCGACCGGATCGAAGAGCGCAACCCAACTGCGGCCGCGCTTGGCATACATCAGAAAGGAATTTCCTGAGGTTGAAAAGAGCAAACTCTTATCAGCCATGAGCGCGAGCATCGCGGCGCCGCGATCCTGCGCGCGGATTATTTCCGAGGCGCGTTCCAGGTCGAGCGCCGTAGGCGGCTTGACGCGGCCCGGCGCAGCGCGCAGCAACTGCCAGAGCGATATGCCGATCGCGAAAATCGAGGCGCCCAGGATTGCGCGCAACGAGCGCGACGCCTGCGCATCGAATTCGAACTGCCACCAAATTTCGCGCCGGTACGCGACATCACGGAAAGCAAAGAACAGGATGCCCGCCGCGCCCGCGATCACGACCGCGATCGCGACGAACCGAGCCGAAACGGCTGGTGCAGAAATGCGGCGGGCCGAGTGAACTGGCGGCGCGTCGCGAGCAGCAGGCAGACGAGGAATATCATCGCGGCGGTCTCGGCAAACGCGAGGCCCTTGGCGAGACAGAATCCAACGTTGACGACCGCGATGATCAAGGCGAGCCACCATGCACCGTCGATCCGATGGTAGAGTCCGCGCGCAACGTACAGCAGGAAGACTCCCGCCAGCGTCGCGAGCAGATGCGAAATCTCGACCGCCCAGAGTGGGAGCACGCTCTGCACCGCGGCGAGGCGCCAGTCGAGCGCGGGCGTGGCCCCCGACACAATCAGCATCGCGCCGACAACGAAAGTGATCGCGCTTAGGAATACCGGCGCGAGCAACGCGGCTCCGAGCGACACGCGTCGCTCTGCGACCGATCCGCGTCCCGGCGCGCTTCGAAGCTCGAACCATGCGAGCGAGGCCGCGGCCAGCATCAGCGGCAGCAGGAAGTAAACGCCTCGGTATATCAGGAGTGCCGCGGCTACCCGGTTGGACGAGGTCATCCCGCGCAGCCCGACAAACACGATGATATCGAACACGCCAAGCCCGGCCGGGATGCGGCTGACTACGCCGAGCGCGATCGCAGCGGAGAAAATCGCGGTCAAGGCGAAAAAGCCGATCGTGCCGTGCGGCAGCAAGAACCAGAGCGCCGCGGCCGCTGCCGCCAGGTCCACGGTGCCCGCAATCAACTGCCGCAAAGTAATCGCCAGCGAGGGCATCTCGATCGAAACGCGGCCAATCGCGAGCGGCGCGCGCCGCCGCACGCGCCTGAGCAGCACGGCTATGATTGCGAGCAGTGCGACCGCGCGGATAGTTCGCAAAGCGGCGACCGATATCTCGAGCAGGCGCGCCACCGCACCGCCGGCGAGCATCAGGCTCCCCGCGATGAACGCACCGAGCCCGATCGCGAATGCCACGTTGATGAAGAGCATCACGCGCGCGGTATGCTCCGGCTTGACTCCTACCGCGCCGTAAACCCGGTCGCGCACAGTATCGCCAGTCAGCGCGCGAAGTCCGACGGCGTTGCCGAGTGCCGATCCACAGAACGACGCGAGCAGCATCGTGGGCGTCGCAACCTTGACCCCTACGTAGTTGAGCGCGAATTGATCGCGCGTGACGAGGGCGGCGTAACTCATCGCGGTAAACAGGATCAAGAGCCAAATCCACGCGCGCGGAGTTTCGCGCAGCGCTTCTATCACGCCGCGATAATCAAGTCCGCGCGACAGTCCATGCAGCAGAGCGAGCAGCAGTGCGCATGCAATCAGCGCCGCCGCGGGACCTGCGATGCGCCGCAATTTCCTGGCGCGACGAGCCAGCAAGAGATGAGGATGGTGTGATTCTTTGTCACGGAAGACACGAATCGGCAGTCGTACGAGCGCGGCCGAATCGAGCGGACGCGAATTTGCGTCCGCGCATCCTCTATAGTGACACTTATCGCCCTAAATTTGCATCCAGTCGGAGTTTACTTCGCATCGGCCAGCGGGATGAAAAGTGTGTGGCGCATGCCGGTACCGATACCGCGCGAGATGTGCCCTTTGCCTGTGAGATCTTCGGCCAGCAGGATCGAGCCCGGTCCGAAACGACGCACCTCGCCGTCACTGACCTCAATCTCAACTTCGCCCGCGAGATTGACGACGAACTGGCGGCGCGGCGCGTTGTGCCAGTCGATGAGATATTCGCCGCTTCGCGTGTCGCGGAAGATAACGCCCTTGGCGGCAATCAAAGCCGACATCGTCGAAGCGTGGTCCGCCGGCTTCATGTCCAGCTCGACGTCCTGCAGATGCGATTCACCTTTAGCGTCGGCATAGATGCGTGTGTACTTCATCGGTATGTCCTCGATTCCTTGTTCGCGAGTTTCCTCATGCTCCAGCGGGAATCGAGTCGCCGTCAAGCGTTTACTTTTGCCCTCCCGGCCAGTTGGCGCTGCTCAGCGATTGCAGGAAGACACTTAAATAACTATCCATTGTGCCGCTATACCAACTGCGCGAGTTGTGAGTATCGATACAGCCGTACGCAAGGTACTGCAGATTGGTCCATCCGGAGATGACCGACGCGCCCTGCGGATTACTCTGCGCGTTACTAACGGCATTCTTGTAGTCTGTTCCTGCCGCGGCGCTCTGCGAGTTGAAATAGCTGTACTGGTCGCCGTTCATGCAGCCGCGCATCTCGGCGTAGCGGTAGTCGAGGCAGAATGTCGTCGACTGTCACATCATCGGCCATGTGAACCATTCGTAGTACACCTTGGTCTGCAGCATGCTCCACGAGGCGTACTGGCTGGTCGCAGCAACTCCGCCGAATCCCTGCAATGCGCAGAGGATGCCCTCGGGTGTGATCGTAGTAACTACTCCACCCGGTATCGAGGTGGGCGTGCGTCCGTTGGGATTGTTCAAGTCGCCGCCCTCGTTACATCCCGTGCCTCCGTTGGCCGCGGCACAATCCTGATGCCATCCCGATTCGATCTCCGCCTGGGCGCGGATGTAATCCTCGTCGATTCCCCATTTGCAAGCCGTGATGCGAATTAAGTCGTCCGTGCTGCCGGAGTAGTTGGCATCGACGTTGGCGAAATCTGAATTCGGCAGCTCCCTACAGCATGGAGCATTCTGATAGAAGTAGCTCGGCACTCCGCCCGGCGGCGGTTGATTGGAGTTCCACTAAGCCGGCGAACCGTCATTCTCATTCCAGGGTGCGTTCTCAGGGATCGGCGATGCGTTGACGGCGCTGACGCAGCTGCTCTCGGACGGGAGAGTCGCGCCTGGCCCGAGCATCGAGTAGTGCACTGACGGAGTTGGAGTAGCCGTCGGCGTCGGGGTTGAAATTCCCTGAGGACCCGCCGTTCTCAACATTAAGCGTCTCCGAAGCTGAGCCTAACTCAACCGATCCTGGATTCTCGCTCTGGCTGGTAACGGCTATCTGGTGAGTGCCGTTGGACACCAGCGTGCTGTTGAAGACCACTTTCCCTGGCGCATAAGAAGCTGACCCTACGCCGTCAACGAATAGATTCTCGTACCAGACACCGCTGCAGTTATCCGCGGTGACGATCGCGACACTCGAGCCACTCACGGTGGCATTGTTGGCAGGGCTTTTGATGGTTAAGCAGCACGGCGTCGGTGTGGGAGTCGGCGTCGCCGTCGCCGTTGCGGTGGCGGTCGCTGTTGCCATCGGTGTGGAAGGTGCGGCGTCGTCTTGCGCCCTTGCCGGGCCTAGCATTTCGATGTGGCTTCAGGGCTCGGAGGTTTCGAGCACTGCATTGCACGGGCCTGGCTGGAAGACCCTATGGAGAATTAGTCCGGTCGATAGCTGGAAGAAGCGGTCTGTCGCGAGGAGGGGGAAGGGAGCTCGCACTTAATCCTAATCATCTTCAATCAGCCAAGACCACTTCTCGCCCGATCAGGCTCGAGTTTGCAGAGACAGAAATTGAGCGAATCCACGAATTCACTCTTCGATGTTCGGCCAGTCAGTCATATCCTTAAAGACATCGACGAGATGGGCAGTCACGGCAACAAAAACCACTTCGGACAGGCAAACCTCGCGCGCTCGCTTGTTCAACCTATTGCACTCGCTGCACCACGGGCGGCTTCCAAGACTCGTCCAAGATCGAGGGGTCTCTTTCGTCTGGCCAGTAGAGTCGCATAAAGAGCACAAAGTTACCCTTCGGGGACGGAAGCCAGTTGGCTTCCTGGCCTTTGCCCGGGGATTCGTTCTGGATGTACAGATCAAGTGACCCATCTTGATTGAGATTGAACTTGTCTCGCTGGCCGAGTGCGACGCGGGCCAGCGGGTTGGCACGAAGAATCCCTCTGTGTCGTACATGGTCAGCGACCAGAAACCCTTGACGGGTGGCAGCTGGCCCGCTTGGAAGTGAATCACATACTTGTTGGCGCCGCTCAGCGGTTTGCCTTCACCGTCCACGCGGGTGTTGGGGTAAACGCTATCCTCCGGTCGGTTCCACCCAGGACCCTGGAAATTCAGAAGTGCCCGTTGCACGTAATTGGTGCCATAGACTCCGGTAGGTGACATGACTTGCCAGCCATTCACGACCTTTCCCGCCTTTGGCTCGTACGCTTGCAGATCTTCAGCGCAGCCATTGGAGCCCTGGCCACGCCCTTAGCGATATTCGGGTCGAGCATGCCAATATCCCAGCCCTTCCCCGGCACAAGCTCTATCTTCGCCATGCGTACGACCATCGCGGCGTCAGCAGCTTTCGGTGGGTTGTCCTTCATTAACGCCGCCATGAGTTTGAAGTAGGCCGAAGCGTCCATCCGGATGACTTGGTCCTTTGTCGGCGTCTTCGCGTCAATGCCGGGATCAACCTTGCCCGCCGAGGGGGTGTATTTCTTGCCGTATGCGCTCAAAGGAACCAGCGCCAGCTTGTCTTGAAAAGAATGTACCTTCTCGTAGTCTTGCGCCGTGCCCGTGCAGTATATACGGCCAATGATCCAGACCAAGTTGGTGGCCGACTTGTACTCGATGATCCCTGTGGGCAAGGCCCCCTTCCAGTTCGGGCCGGTGATGGCGTAGGTCTGCGCCTTGGTTCCGGTGGTACGCGTGCCCGGCGCCTGAAACACATCACTCCAGCCGTTCAGCATCGGCATCATGAAGTAGCGGCCCTCGGCGTCCGGAATGCTGAGAATGTAGGGTTCCTTGGCGAGGTCCAGGAAGGCCGAGGAATACAGCGTGTCAACGTTGGCGCCTGGGATATCTCGATACGTTAGAGGGGGAAATTGCCGAGCATGGGCGAATTGATTCATCGGCGCGCGCAGGCCCGCCGCGACGGCTGTGTTGGTCACACACGCCTAGTGATTTCCAGGGTGACTAGCGGGTAGCCGTAGATGTAGGCATCTCGGGCGATGTTGGCTGCCTCTTCTTCTGTCACCTTGTCACCTGCCTGGACCGGCACCTCGATGAGTATGAAAAGAACCGACGCGCAAAGGACCAATGCACAAGCAATCGAAAGACCGTGCGCTTTCATGGTCGTATGAACCCCTCAGTTGTGCAGGAGAAACGTCAAACCAAGCGAGCGCTGTCGGCATAAGCTAAATTGCCGGAACGCTGTTTGGAGGAGCGCTCTCTCCTGTCGGTGCCCTAACGTAGTTGTCGATCGAGCGGCAGCGTCGGAACACATTGCTTTCGGCCCCGGGTTGCCCCACGAGAATCGAGATCAGGATGCCGCTTGCGTTCGGCCCTGTAGCTGGATCAGGCGAGTCGAAATCCGGTCCGCCCAATAGTCCATCGCATTCTCGGCGTCACCCCACCGGAAGGACGCCGC
>JASHQJ010000222.1 GCA_030037595.1 Candidatus Binataceae bacterium | reverse complement strand
TCTCGAATGCCTGGTTGAGCCCGAAATCGCGCACATGCAGATCGATCGAATTCACCGTGAGATTGGTACCGTTGGCCTTCTGCTCGAAGACGAGCCGGCCGTCGTCAACGGTGAAGTTCTTGACGAAGAGCGAGGGCAGCTCCCGCGGCTTGGCCGGCGCGCTCTCGAGTGGGGTTCCTTCGGCGGGACCGCCGCCCTTCTCGCGCTTCGTGGGCGCCTCGCGATGCACGTGCTCGCGTTTCTTGCCGATTGTCGAGACATTGAGCTTGCCGTCCGCCGTCTGGATCACCCTGATCGCCGGCTTCTCGAGCACGACTTCGCTCACGTCGATATGCTTCGACAGGAGAGGCAGCAGATTGAGCTTGGCAAAGACGTTGTCGGCCTCGACGAAGGGCTGATCGGAGATCGCAGGATCGTCAGCTACTTTGACGTTGGTGACGTCCGCCGACACGCCCCATCCGAGCGTCGCCTTTATCGCGCCCGCCTGCACATCGCGGCCGAGCGTGTTGCTGACCGCGGTTAGCAGGCGCTCGCGGTTGTCCGCGATGATCGAGTTGAGGTTGAGATACGCGTAAAAGAGGACGCCGAAGACGACGAGGATAACCAACCCGACGACAACGACCCCGATAGTGAGCGCTCGGCGCATCGATTCCCTCGCAAGTGGTGGCCGCAGAGGCTCTGCGCAATACGGTTGAGTTTAATGATCGGCGGCGGATTATCATACGGCAACGAGGCGGAAACGATTCGAACAAGAATCCACAATGCCTGCCGACTTCGGAGCGCAAGCCCGCTATGATCATGCCCGGGAGCAGACGCCGAGTCTGGCGTCGCAATGGCCAAGAAGCGAAAAGGGGGCGATGTTCCGAAAAGGAAGCCCGAGACGAGGCAGGGCTTCGCGTCACCTTTCAAGGACCTGAAGAAACTTCTCGGTGAGCGAGCGATCGCGGAGGCTTTGGTAAAGAAAGCCGCCCCACCACCGCCCCCGCCTCCGCCGGAACCCGCGGCAGAGACCGACGACGAGGCCTTCCTCCGGGCGCTCGAAGGCGTTCGACCGCTCAGCAACGGTCGTTCGCGAATCGCTGTCGAGCCCAGCATCAATCACACGATCGTCAGCGAGGATGCCGAAGTTCTCGCGCAGCTATACGACCTTGTCACAGGCCAGGGGCATTTCGATATCACCGAGAGTGATGAATACGTCGAGGGGGCGCGCGTCGGCCTCGATCCACGCCTCATCACGCGGCTGAGACGCGCTGAGTTCGCGGTGCAGGCGCATATCGATCTGCACGGCATGATTCAGCCGGCGGCGAAGGAGGCGCTGCGCACCTTCATCGTCGAATCGGTGCGGAAAGGGCTTCGCGCCGTGCTGATCGTGCACGGTCGCGGGCTCGGTTCACCGGGTGGACGTCCGGTCCTCAAACATGCCGTATCGCAGTGGCTCGCGGGCGCGCTCGGCGGTCATGTGCTCGCCTTCACGACAGCGCGTCAACAGGACGGCGGCGCGGGCGCGATGTACGTGCTGCTCCGGCGCGAGAAGCGCCGAGGGCCTTTCGACGTTCTCCAAGGCGCGAAGCGCAGGCACTGAAACCTCAGGAATAGTCGGGTGCGACGAAAAACGGGGCCGCGTTGATGCGGCCCCGTTTCGTTCGTAATCGTTTCGCCTGACGGCTAGATCTTCGACTGCAGGAAGAAGGCGATGACTAGGGCGTAGAGGGTCAGCGCTTCGATGAACGCGAGGCCGATGATCATCGGGGTGAAAATCGCGCCCGCGCTGTTGGGATTGCGGCCGATCGATTCCATCGCCGACGCCGCCATCCGTCCCTGCCCGAGTGCGGAGCCGAAGGCCGCGATGCCAATACCGATATTGGCGGCGAGCGCGATCAGGCCTGCGCGCCATTCGCCACCCATTTCAGGCGGTCCGCCTACCGCCTGCTGCGCAAGTGCGAGCAGTGGTGAGGTGAGGATCGCTAGCCCCACCATCGTGGTGATCGTTCCGATCTTGCGAATCATTTCGGTTCTCCTTTGCTTATCGGGCCTCGTCCCCACCCATCGCCGCCTCTCCTCCTCTACCACCACAGTTGAGGGCGCGAGCCGGACCGCGTGAAAGCCTTCCTGTAGCTAAATTCGCCTCAAGGATTCTAATGGTCGTGACTGGTCGCCAGCCGCACGTAACTCATCGACAGCACGGCGAAGATGATTGCCTGGATAACGCATACGATCGAGCCGAGCGCGTAGAATGCGAGCGGAAAGACCACCTTGGTGAGGCCGGTGAAGATGCTGAGCACCGTGTGATCGGCGAACATGTTGGCGTAGAGACGAATGCCGAGCGAAAATGGGCGAAACAGATTGTCAGCCAGCTCGATCGGCAGCATCAGCGGCGCGAGGAACAGAACCGGGCCGAGAAAGCTTCTCAGGTACCAGACGCCTTTGCTCCGGAATCCCTGGTACAAATAGTAGGCGAAACTTACGGTGCCGAGCGCAAACGTCAGGTCGGAATTGCCGGTCGGCGGCTCCATCCCGGGGATCAGGCCGAAGAAGTTGGCAAACAGGATGAACATGAAGAGCGACCCGAAGAAGGGCACCATCGCGCGGTAGTCGTGCATCTCCATCGCGTCGTGGGTAAAGCCGTCGAACCACTCGACCATCACCTCGCACGCAGCGCGCAACGTGAAGCCTTCGTCAGGCACGACGGGATCGGCCACGGCCGCGAGCGAGCGGCGCGCCAGGAGCGCGAACACGATCAGGATCGCCATCACGATCCAGGTGCCGACAATCACCTCGGGCACCTTGCCGGCGCCGATTATCTCGAGAAAATTGACCGAATGCTGCAAGGATTAATCTCTCTCGGGAACTACGTCGCGGCCTCCCATCGAAGCTCGTCCGGTTTCAATAATAATGGCCGTCAACTGAGTCAAGACTCCGGCACCGAAGCCGATAGGATCGACGTGGACGTGCGAGAAAATCAGGTACACCAGGCCGACCACGATCAGTAGCTTGAGCGGAATCGCCGCCACTCCGAGCTTCGCAGCCTTGCCGGATATTCCGGCGCCCGCTGCCGCCAGCACGAGCCGCCCGAGTGTACTCAGCACAAAGAGGTTGGCGACGACGACGAATCCGCCGATGAGGCATCCGATCGCGGCGGGCGACGAATCGAACATCGCGAGTAGCGCCGCGCTGATCGCGATCAGCACGACGTTAGTGCGCTGGATTGCCGCGATCGTCGGAATCTGCGCGTTTAGCGTCACTCGGAGTCCTTGGCCGCGCGCTGAAACGCGCTGAGCGACCGGATTAACCGGTAAAATCCGGCGAAGAGCCCGAGCAGGAACATCACCAGCGTGATCCAGGGGTCGCAGTGGAAGTGGAGGTCGAGGTAGTGGCCGATGATCGCGCCGGCAATCGGCGGCGATACGAATTCCCAGCCGACTGCGGCAAAGGTCGCCATCTTGCCCGCGCTCATCGCCATAGCGAATCAGGATTGTCGCATGCTCGAGGCATCATGCAAGGCGGCAAGCGCGCCTTCCGCGGCCACGATTGTCTGATCGATGGTTTCCTCTGAGTGTGCTGTCGAAACGAACATCGCCTCGAACTGCGAGGGTGCGAGGTTGACTCCGCGCTCAAGCATCGCATGAAAAAATTTGGCGAAGAGCTGTGTGTCTGATTTCCGCGCGTCATCGGCATCGTTGCAGGGAGCCGAAGTTCCGACGAAAGGCGTCAGGATCGAGCCTGCGCGATTGATCCGCGCCGCCACTTCGGCACTCGCGAAGGCTTTGCGAAGACCGGACTCGAGCCTTCCGCCCGAAGCGTCGAGGGCGGCATACGGGTTAGTCTCTTTCAGAACCTTCAGCGTCTCGAGACCGGCGCGCACCGACAACGGGTTTCCAGAAAGCGTGCCAGCTTGATAAACGGGACCGCGCGGCGCGAGCAGATCCATGACGCGTGCCGATCCGGCGATCGCACCCACTGGCAATCCGCCGCCGATGATCTTGCCGAGCATGATGAGGTCGGGCGTCACGCCCGTCGCTTCGCTGATCGAGCCGAAGTTCAGTCGAAAACCGCTAATGACCTCGTCGGCGATCAAAAGCGCGCCCTCGCGATGCGCGAGCTCTGCTAGCTCGCGTAGAAAGTTCGGCAGCGGCAACACCACTCCCATGTTTGCGGCGACTGGCTCGACGATGATCGCCGCGACCTCGCCGCGGGCCGAGGCCAACAAACGGTCGACACTTTCTACAGAATTGTAGCGTGCGACCATCGTGAGCGCGGCGAGCGCCGCCGGCACGCCGCCACTATCCGCAATGCCGAGTGTCATTCCTCCCGAGCCGGCTTTCACCAGAAGCGAATCGCTGTGGCCGTGATAACACCCGTCGAACTTGATGATTTTCGCGCGCCCGGTTGCAGCGCGCGCGAGGCGGAGCGCCGTCATCCCGGCCTCGGTGCCCGAGCTCACCAGGCGCACGCGCTCCGCGCACGCGATCGCGCCGCTGATCAATTCGGCGAGTTCAACTTCGATCTCCGTTGTCGCGCCGAACCCAAGTCCTAGTTTCGCCTGATCTGCCAGCGCCGCGACGACACGCGGATGCGCATGGCCGAGGATCGCCGGACCGTACGAGCACACGTAGTCGATGAAAGGGTTGTCGTCTGCATCGAAGATGAACGATCCGCTCGCGCGATTGATGAAAAGCGGAGCGCCTCCGACCGCGGACCACGCGCGCACCGGCGAGTTGACCGCTCCCGGAAGCTTAACAATCGCGCGATTGAACAGTTCACGGGATTTTCGGTCGTTCATTTTGGTCGATCGGCTCCAGGTTGCATGATTGCAACTCGATCGCGGCGCGCCCACTCAGCATTCATCGCACGCCACTTCGATTCGCTCACATTGGCTCCAAGAGCCAACGAGCGACCGCCGAGCCGGGGACTGCGATCCGCGCGGGTCGGCGTCAGATCGCCGCGTCTCGCAAATTCTCTTTTCGATTCGGACGATTTGTCTCGATCTGCAATCACACTATTGTCACATCGCGCGCCCTTCGGTTACTTAATCACCCTATTCTTCAGGCGGGATGTACTTCGAGGGGTTGCGCCATCCGACGGCGCGATCAGGGTGAAAAATTTTCCCCGTAATTTGAGGAGGAGGCAAAATAATGCGCGGATCAGCATCGGATGAGATAAATCGCGCTCACCGCTTGTTGGCTTCCGGAGCCATCGCGCGCGAACGCGATTTTTTGTCGCGACAGAGCTCGCACCCGCGATCGAACATTGCGTCGCAAATTCTCTTTTCAATTCGCGCAACTAGCGCAAAGTGAGACAGCACGCTTGTCACCATCCTGAAAAGAGTTTATCACGTTCCCTTGGCCGCAAACTTCCGTTTTTATACTGAATCGTTTCTGCGGAAGGTTTAACGCGCGCCTGTTTGTTATGGCCTCAGCGCGAGTGCATGTCACCGCTGCATTGAATTCAGATGAGAGGCTGCCGAAAACCAAACAGACGCAGGACAAGTTGATAGTCCGGGCCGCTGCTCCAATAAGTCGTCGATATAAACGAGGGAAAAGTTGCTTATCCACAGCTGTGGAAAAGCTTGTGCGTAATTCGCAGCCGGTTTGGGGCCGGCTGTGTGGCCGTGCCGGGACTGGGCGAACCCGGCATTCGGAGGAAACGAATGGACGGCTTCTGGGAAAAGACTTCCGATCGGCTCCGACAGGAGCTCGGCGAAGTCGGTTTTGAAACATGGATTGCACCACTTAACTTCCTCGGCGTGGAGGGGAACACCGCATCGATCGAAGCACCAAACCGATTTTTCCGCGAATGGGTCCACGAGAAGTACCTGCCTACCCTGCGCGAGGCGCTGTCGGCGGAAGCGGGTGAAACGGTCGATGTAAAGATCACGCTGAGTACAACGGCCAACGGCCATGCCGGAAACGGAACGGCGGGGCATTCCGCCAATGGCCACGCGGCCAATGGATACGCAGGGCTCAAGTCTCCCGCCGCGCAGAATGGAACCGCGGCGGCGGGTCAGCGCTCGACGCTGCATCCGCGGCTCAATCCCCGCTACACCTTCGATGAGTTCGTGGTCGGTTCGGCCAACCAGTTCGCGCATGCGGCGGCGCAGGCGGTCGCGAATCAGCCGGGAGAGAAATACAACCCGCTGTTCATCTACGGCGGAGTCGGTCTGGGCAAGACCCATCTTGTCACGGCGATTGGCCATCTGATCTACGCCAACGGCGACCGGCCGCGGAAAGTGCTGATGATGCCGGCCGAAATTTTCATGAACGAGCTCATCGGATCGCTCCGCGGCGACAAGATGGACGACTTCCGCGCCAAGTTCCGGCACGTCGATGCGCTGATCCTCGACGACGTGCAGTTCCTCGGCGGCCGCGAGCGCACCCAGGAGGAGTTCTTCCATACCTTCAACTCGCTCCATGCCGCGCGCCATCAGATCGTGCTTACCTCGGACAAGGTGCCACGCGAAATTCCCGAGCTCGAGGAGCGTCTTCGCAATCGTTTCGAGTCCGGACTGATCGCCGATATAGCGCCGCCCGATCTCGAGACTCGTGTCGCGATTGTACAGAAGAAGGCCAAGCTCGAGGGTCTCAGGCTGGCTTCCGAGGTCGCGCTCTACATCGCGCGCAGCGTGCAATCGAATGTGCGCGAGCTCGAAGGATGCCTGACGCGGCTCGCGGCGCTCGCTTCGCTGAATAAATCGGCGATCACGCTCGACTTCGCGCAGGGAGCGCTGCAGGATCTGATCTCGGGCCACGAAGTGAAACCCGATATCGAGGCGATCCAGCGGGTTGTCTCCGACTTCTTCCACATCCGCCTGAGCGATCTTAAATCGAAAAAGCGCACCCAGCACATCGCATTCTGCCGCCAGGTAGCGATGTATCTCTGCCGGAAGCTGACTTCGTGCTCGTTCCCGACGATCGGAGTGCACTTCGGCCGCGATCACTCGACCGTGATTCACGCTCACAACCTGATTGCGCGTCGAGTGGGGGCGGACTCGGCGTTTCGCATTTCGATTGAGAAAATCGAGCGCGAACTGAAGGTGATTCGTACTCACGCGGCTTGATCAGGATGTTGATGGGGATGTGGGTGGAGTCTGGACAACCCGATCGTTATGGACATGCCGCGCCGCCATCGACGGCGCGGCATGGATCATCGCTCCTCCGCTCCACAGCTTTCTCGGCCTCGAAAGACGAGCAGGATCAGGATGTTGGGCTGCCTATCGACAAATCAACAAGCCCTACTGGTATTACTGATCTTTTAGAAATAAATAAGATTAGGATCAGGATCATGTTGAGGATTCATGGGACTCGTAATTGAGCGCTCGTCGCTGCTTTCCAGCCTCGGCCTGATGCAGGGAATCGTCGAACGGCGAACCACGGTGCCGATTCTCGGCCATGTGTTGATCGAGCCCAATGGCGGATCGCTCGCGCTCACCGCGACCGACCTCGAAGTCGGTATCCGCACCCAGGTCACCTGCGACGGTAAGGAAAAGATCCTGACGCTCAACGCGCGTAAACTGTTCGAGATCGTGCGCGAGGCGGCAGGTGAGGAAGTCTCCCTGACATCGCTCGACAACGATTGGGTCGAAATCAAATGCGGACGCGCAAAGTTCAAGATGATGGGCCTCGACCCGCGAAGCTTCCCTGCGATGCCGAGTCAGAGCACCAAGGAAGGCGCGCCGGCGGCGAAGAAGCCGCTCAAGGCTGAGCTCAAGCTCCCAACCTCGGTGCTGGCCGAGATGATCGACAAGACCATCTTCGCCGTGAGTCCCGACGAAGCCCGCTACAACCTGAACGGCGTTTTCATTGAGGCCGGAAGCGGTACCGCACGGATGGTCGCGACCGACAGCCATAGGCTCGCGTTAATTGAGCGCGAAGTTCCGGGCTTCAAAATGGATGGTGGAGCGATAATCCCGCGAAAAGGCGTTGCCGAGTTGCGAAAAATCCTCGACAGCGGCGGTGACGGTGAAGTCAGTCTCTCGCTGGAAGGACAGCTCGCATATCTCAAGCGCGGCGCGACGGAAGTGTCGATGCGCCTGGTCGAAGGTGAGTTTCCAGATTACCGCGGCGTTATCCCGAAGAGCTCGAAGTACAAGGTTGCGGTCGATCGCGACGGGCTCCTGGCCGCGATCAAGCGGGCGGCGATTTTCTCGAGCGAGCGCTATCACGGTGTGAAGTTCTCGCTCTCACCCGGGACGCTCACGGTTTCATCCACCAGCCCCGAAACCGGCGAGGCGAGCGAAACGCTCGATATTGATTTCAAAGGCGAAGAATTTTCGATCGGATTCAATGCCGGCTATGTTCAGCAGGCGCTCGGCGTACTGCCGCAAGGCTCGGAAGTCGAGTTCGGGCTCACCGACGATGTGAGTGCGGGCGTGGTGCACTCCCCGGCTGATTCGAAGTACACCTACGTCGTCATGCCGATGCGGCTGTAAGCCGCGTCCGAGCAATGGAACTCAGTCGATTTCCGGGTATTAGTCTCGGGCGCTCGGCTGATCGAATGCTGCCTCCCGGGCCGCCGTGTCTGCAGACTCCTTCACTCGCACGACCGGGCCATCGCAAAGAGTCCAAACATGAACGCAATTGAAGTCTGCGTTGCGACCATTTGTTCTGCACCTTTGGACGTGGATCGCGACGACTAAAACCCCGGCCCCGATCACAATCTCCCAGTTATCCTTACCTCGGCCGCTTCCGATCGCCATAAAAAATTGCTCGGCCCGCTTTTGTCGGCGCCAGTGGCCCAGGGAACTTTCGAGGAACCGAACAGGAACAGCTCCACATCGTCAGCCACCATCTTTAGGATCGCTGGGAGGTCCCCATCATGGGCAAGTTGAGAAATGCGCCGAACGGCTTCGATATTTAGTTGTTCGCTCATGCAGTCCTCATTTAGGCGGCCTTCTGAGTGCCGTCAACTTCGAAATCGTCAATCGCAGTCTCATCATATCCTGGGTGCCAGTGACCAAGTTGGGCTGGGAAAGACCCAACCACAACCTTGTCATTGCGAGCGCTGCGCAAGGAATCTGATGCCACTGCAGCCGGCACCACTATGGCGAGCCAAAACGATGCCTGCGTGCCGCAGCGCAACGCGATGCGATTCGAAACGGCAAGAAGAGCTGGCGGGGACGCCCGCATTATTCTCGTTTTTGCTCCAGATAACGGCGGACAGGCGACTCCTTGAGGTCGCCCTGAGCGTGATAGCCTTAGCCTCCGATGTACGTGCGGGACACTATAGTGGCGCAGGCAACAGCGCCCGGGCGCGGCGCGGTCGCGATCGTGCGTATCTCAGGGCCGGACGCGACCAAAATCCTCACATCGATATGGCGGCCGGTCTCAGAAAAAGCGCTGAGGCCCCGCGCGCTTAGCCTTGGCGACGTGGTTGATCCGGCAACCGGCACGCAGATCGATTGCGCGCTGGCGACTATCATGCGCGCGCCGAGGAGCCTCACCGGCGAAGATGTGGCGGAAATCCAATGCCACGGCGGAAGCTACGTCGCACGGCGAATCATAGCGCTTGCGATGACGCGCGGCGCGCGGATGGCCGAGCCGGGCGAGTTCAGCCGCCGCGCATTCCTTAACGGCAGAATCGATCTCGCCGAGGCTGAGGCGGTCGCCGATCTGGTCGATGCACGCAGCGAAGCTGCGCTTCGCCAAGCGCTTGCGCAGCTCTCAGGCGCGCTCTCAGAGCGGGTAGGAAGACTTCGCGACGAGGTTATCGGCATCCGGGCGCATCTCGAGGCCGAAATCGACTTCTCTGACGAGGATATCGCGCTGCCATCGCGCGCCGAAATTGCGGCTGAGATCGATTGCCTTCGAGGCGAAGTCGCGATGCTCGCCGATACGTTCACGCGCGGGCGAATCGTTCGCGAAGGAATCCACGCCGCGATCGTCGGCAAGCCGAACGCCGGCAAGTCGAGCATCCTTAACCTGATGCTCGGCGCCGAGCGCGCCATTGTGACTGCGACGCCGGGTACAACCCGCGACGTTATCGAGGATTCAGTTGCGATTGGCGGAATCTCGATAACGCTCGCCGACACGGCCGGGATACGCGAATCGGCGGACGAAATCGAGCGCCTCGGAATCGAGCGGAGCGCGCGCGCTGCGAGCGCTGCCGATTTACTGCTCGTGATATTCGACGGCTCGCGCCCGTTCGAGGAGGACGACGCGCGTATCATCAAGCTCACGGCGGGCCGCGCGGGTCTCGCGCTGCTGAACAAGCGCGACCTGCCGCAACGTCTCACGATTTCTGAGCTGCGCGAGCGTGGCCTCGAGATGCCGGTGCTGGCCGTCTCTGCCCTCATTCCGGAAGACGCAGCACGCATCCGCGCCGAGTTGGAGCGCGCTGCCGACGCGCTCGTTGCGTCTCCTGCAGCCGACAAGGTTGCGATCTCGCGCGAGCGGCATCGCGATGCTCTCATGCTTGCGGCAGCATCGCTGGACGCCGCACATAACAGCGCGCTGGCTGCCATGCCGCCGGAGATGATCGCGGTCGATATCATGGCGGCGGGTGACGCGCTTGGCCAGATCACGGGCGCGGTCACGAGCGAAGATGTGCTCGACACCGTGTTCCGCGAATTCTGTATCGGCAAGTAGCGCGACAACTGCGGCGCGCAAAACTATCGCGCAGGAAAAGGCGTGATACAGTCGTGAGCGCCGTGAAACCGCGCAAGTGGAAAACGCTCGAGACCGAAATCGTTTATCGCACCCCGATCTTCAACCTGCATCGCAAGCGCGCGTCGCATCCGAAGCGCGGCGAGCGCGATTTCTACCTGCTGGAAGCGGTGGACTGGGTGAATATCATTCCGCTCACGCGCGACCGCAAAGTCGTGATGATTCGGCAATGGCGGCACGGCATCGCGGACTTCACGCTCGAGGTGCCGGGCGGGATGGTCGATGCGAGCGATGAATCGCCGAGGCATGCAGCGCGGCGCGAGATGATCGAGGAGACGGGCTTCGACTCGGAACGAATCATCGAGATCGGCAAAGTGCATCCGAACCCGGCGATCCAAGGCAACTACTGCTACTCGTATCTAGCGACCGGCGTGCGCCAGGTCGAGCGGCCGCGCTTCGATGGCAGCGCCGAGGAGACCGAGGTCGTGATGGTGCCGGTCGGCGAGATCAGGAAGCTGATCGCGACCGGGCATATCACGCACGCGCTGACGGTCGCGGGCTTCGCGTTTTTCCATGCGTACAAGCCTGAGGGTCTGCGCCTACGCTGAACGCGGGGTGACTGGACGCGGCTTCATTATCGCCGCGCTCACCATGACATGTTGCGGCGTGTCCGTTCGCGTTTAGCGGCCGCCGCACACGGTTATCCGCATCGTGACGCGTCCGCTGTGGAGCGCCACCACAAACGCGTAGAGCCATGTGGGCGGATTTGTGGCAAGATTCAATTCGGAAGACCAGATCCAGTTCCGATTCCTTAAGGGGGAAGCGGGAGTCAATGGCGCACGAAATCAAAAGCAAGGCGCTCGACTTGGCGCTCAGCCAAATCGAGAAGCAATTCGGCAAGGGCTCGATCATGAAGCTCGGCGAGCAGGCGATCGAGGCCGATATCCAGGTGGTTCCGACCGGCTCGCTGGGGCTCGATATTGCGCTCGGCGTGGGCGGATTGCCGCGCGGCCGCGTGGTCGAGATTTACGGCCCGGAATCGTCGGGGAAGACCACGCTCGCGCTCGAGTGTATCGCGGAGGCGCAGAAGCTCGGCGGAATCGGCGCCTTTATCGACGCGGAACACGCGCTCGACGCGTCTTACGCGCGGAAGCTCGGAGTCAAAGTCGAGGACCTGCTAATCTCACAGCCCGATAACGGCGAGCAGGCGCTCGAGATCGCGGAGACCCTCGTTCAGTCGGGCGCGATCGACGTGCTGGTGATCGATTCAGTGGCGGCCCTCGTGCCGCGCGCTGAGATCGAGGGCGAGATGGGCGAGCCGCAGATGGGGTTGCAGGCGCGGCTGATGTCGCAGGCGCTCCGTAAGCTCACCTCGATCATTGCGCGCTCGCGCACGATCGTGATCTTCATCAACCAGATCCGGATGAAGATCGGCGTGATGTTTGGGAATCCGGAGACCACGACCGGCGGCAATGCGCTGAAATTCTATTCGTCGGTCAGAATCGATATCCGGCGAATCGGCACAATCAAGAACGCCACCGACGTGATCGGCTCGCGCACCAAGGTCAAGGTGGTGAAGAACAAGGTCGCGCCTCCTTTCCGCGAAGCCGAGTTCGACATTCTCTATGGCTCGGGAATTTCCAAGGAGGGCGAACTGGTTGATCTCGCGAGCGAGCACGGGATTATCGAGAAGCTTGGCGCCTGGTATTCCTACAACGGCGAACGGATTGGGCAGGGACGCGAGAACGCGCGCGATCTGCTGAAGGCGAATCCGAAGCTGGCGGAGGAGATCGAGCGCAAGGTGCGCGAGAAGCTCGCGGCCAAGCCGGTAGCACTGCCGCCGGATGCGGCGGTGGCCGAGGAAGAAGAACCTCCCGCGCCGCCGGTCGCCAAGAAGAAGGCCTGAGCGCGAATCAATCACACAGCGGCAGAGTAAATTCGGAACGAAACGGCCGGATCCCAGAGGCGGGGTCCGGTCCTTTTCAATCTTTGCGCCCCTTAGAAGCAGAAGTTCAGGAGGCTAAGCGGCGATCTCGCGAGCGTCGTGTCGACGCTGAAGATATATACGTTTGGGACGTTTTGCGGCGGGTAACCGAAGCCGCAGATCGAGTTGCCGAGGATCGTATCGCTCCTACCCTGGTCCGAAATGCCGGCCTGACAGGGAAAGCCCAGCGACGTCGAGGTAAGTGGACCGCCGCTCTCGTTGAAGACGCTTCGGTTGCGCGCGCTTGCGGTTGAGGTCAAGACCCAGGCTGCGTCAGACACACTTGACGCCGGAAAGGCGAGTAGCAGCAATTCAGGCAGACTTGCTCGTCGACGGCTCCCGGATGGTCGCAGTGTCCAAGCTGGCGGCGTGCGCCGAGTACGCGCGCTGTGAACCGGAGTCCTAGTGAAGAAGCCTCAGATGATCACTTTCGTCGCGCGGAGTTCCTCGACCTGGCTCTTCTCGATTCCCGCTTCGCGCAGGATTTCCTCGGTCTGCTCGCCGAGCCGCGGTGGTGTGCGCCATACCTTCATCGGCGTTTCGGAAAATCTCGCGCCCGGATTGACAGTGCGCACCGT
This sequence comes from Candidatus Binataceae bacterium, assembly GCA_030037595.1. Classification (GTDB taxonomy): domain Bacteria; phylum Desulfobacterota; class Binatia; order Binatales; family Binataceae; genus JASHPB01. The sequence goes on along the minus strand of JASHQJ010000222.1, from coordinate 5,655 downwards.
GCCGACATCGGGATGCTCGTAGGTGCCGAAGCTTTCGTTGGCGACGATCTCCTCGTCAGCGAACAGCGTCTCGTAGCTGTGCACCGGACCTGATGGCACGTCGGCCGCTTCCAGGATCGGCAGCCATTCCGCAGTCGTCCGCTCAGGGAACAGCTTGGCGAGGCTCTTCACCATGTTGCGCCCGCGCTCCGCGGGACCGAGATCGTTCTTCCACCATTCCGGATGGCCGACAGCGTTGCACAGGCGCTCGCTTTGCTCGTCGGTAAAGGCCGCAATCGTGAGCCATCCGTCCTTGGTCTTGAACGGATCGAGCGTGGTGCTCTTGGGCGCCTGCGCCTTGTACTCGTCCTCGGGCACGAAGGTGTAGCCGTACATCGTGTCGTTGGCCGAGAACGCCATCATCGCTTCGAGCATGGGGATGCGGATGTATTGCCCGACTCCCCGGTTGCGCGCCGCGTGGAGCGCGCTCACTATCGCGAGCGCCGCGGTCATACCGCTGATCTTGTCCGCCAAGGCCATCTTCACCGCGGTCGGCTGGCCGCTCTTGATGCCCTGGACGAAGGCCATGCCCGAGTAGCCTTGGATAACGGGGTCATAGGCGGGATGATTGGCCATCCTGCCCTTGGGGGCGAAGCCGCAAATCGAACAATAAACGATTTTGGGGTTGGCGCGGCGGATGTCGGCGTAACCGATTCCGAGCCGGTCGGCCACTCCCGGGCGGTTGTTCTCGACCAGGGCGTCGGCTTTGACCGCGAGGCGGCGCACGAGGTCGCGGCCGTGCTCCTTCTTGATGTCGATTACGATGCTGCGCTTGTTGCGGTTGAAGTTGAGGTAAGCAGCGGTGACGCCGTTTTTCGCTGGGCGCCCGATGCGGCGCATCGAATCGCCCTCAGGCGGCTCGATCTTGATCACGTCGGCGCCGAGGTCGCCGAGCAGCTGGGTGCAAAAGGGCCCGGATATGACGGCAGTGAGATCGAGAACTCGAAAGCCAACAAGCGGTCCATCAGCCATGCGACAAATTCCTCAACGCATCCGCTCAAGTGCTTCGAATGATAGCCACGTCTGAAAGGAGAGTCACGGTATAATTAGCGCCGATGCTCGGCGGTGATCGAAAATCGAAACCTGATCTGACTTCGGCAGTTCAAGCCGGTTTGATCTGCATCAATCCGCGGTGAGCGCGATGCCTGCTTAACCCGCGCAACGGGCTACGTCAAGTGACAGCGACGCGGTAATGTGCGCGATTCAGTTCGAAGGCGGCTTCGGTACGCTGAGACCGAAAGCTACTTTCAGATCGTCGCCGCTCAGCGGATAGACATGCACCATCCATCCAAACGCCAGCGGAATAAAATTGCCGCCGGCTGCTTCGCAGGCGGCGCGATCCTTTATCTTGCCTTCGAAGCCGAAGCGGCCGTCCGCCAGCACTCCCGCGCGCATATTGATTTCCTCGGCGTCGGGGACGGCGCCGACGGGGATCATCCCCGCCATCCCGCTTCGCCCTGCACCGACCTCGCCTCTAAGCAGGTCACTCAGCGTGATGCCCTCGGGCAGGCAGATGTTCACATGCTGATGCCATCGCGCGACGCTTAGCGGAATGAAGTCGTTGAGCTGATCGGCAGTGTAATCGGGCGGCGCACTGTACATCGCGCCGACCAGATCATAGCCTTCGCCATCTTTCACGTAGAGCACCGAGCCAGGATGCGCCAGGTCGAGATTCCCCCGGTATTCCTCGCCGCTCGCGCGGTAATCAGTGAAGTGATAAACGGGCTGCGGAATCTGCGGCAGGAAGATGCGAAAGCCTTCAGCCAGCGCGACGTGATAGTTGCGGAACGGAATCAGCGCGCGCCGGCATGATTCGACGACATATTCGGCGCGATCGATGTCGCCCGGCTGAGCAGGCATAATCGTCGTCATCCTCATGTGCGCATCCATCTCGCTCATCGCGCCGCTCATGCCGTTGGGATTGTCGCCGTGCATCGGATCTGATGCTGACATGTCCATCCCCGACATGTCGTGGGCTGAGGCGAGCGCGCCGAAGGCGAGCACGATAGCGACGATAAAAGCGAGACCCACTCCCTTTTCGATGTTCATCGAGATTCTCCCGCGCCTCGCCGATTAACCGCGATCCTCGCGAAGCCGCGCGTGGCTCAGCGCCGGCAACTCGCGGCGCACGCGCTCCTGGTATTCGAGATCGATGGGTGCGACGACGACGCCTTCCTGGTCGGGGGCACGCGCAAGCACGCGTCCCCACGGGTCCACGATCATAGAGTTGCCGTAGTCGCTGAAGCCGTGAACATTCGGACCGAACTGCGCGGGCGCAATCATGTAAACCTGGTTCTCTATCGCGCGCGCCCGAATCAATGCCTCCCAGTGCGCCTCGCCCGTCGGGAACGTGAACGCACTCGGCAGCGTGATTATCTGGGCGCCTGCCCAGGTGAGGCGCCGATAGAGCTCCGGAAACCTGATGTCATAGCAGACGCTGAGACCGATGTTGCCGTGGGGCGTCGCGGCAGTAACGATCTCCGCGCCGGGCATCTTCATGTCCGATTCACGGACCGTGACACGGCCGGGAAGATCGACGTCGAAGAGATGAATCTTGCGATAGACGGCGGCACGGCTGCCGTTGGGCGCGAACAGGACGGACGTATTGTAGTTGCGCTCGTTGCCGGACGCCCTTTCGGCGATCGATCCGGCAACAATATGGATTTGGAGCTCGCGCGCGAGCCGCGCCATCAGGGCGAGCGACTCGCCCTCGAGCGTCTCGGCAGCCGCGGCTTCTTCGGAGCGCTTGCCCCGCCAGTGGAACATCTCGGGCAGCGCAACCAGGTTGGCTCCGCGTGCCGCCGCGAGCCGAGTCAATCGTTCAGCACGCTCGAGGTTGGCAGGCTTATCGGAGTTCGCCGCCATCTGGATGGCGGCCGCAAGGTAGGTCATATGATGTCCCTCGTCGGCGATTATGGCGCGTTCGGCAAGTCGTTAGTAGCGGGGAGTTAGCGGGTCAGCCTCGAGCGACCAGGCGTCGATTCCACCGACGAGGTTGAGCACGCGCTCGAAGCCCATTCGCGCGAGATACATCGCGACCTGCGCGCTGCGCACGCCATGGTGGCATACGACGATTGTCTCGCGGTCAGGGTCCAGCTCGGTGAGGCGCGAGGGGATATCGCTCATCGGGATATGAGTCGCACCTGGGAACGGCGCGATCGCGATTTCCTCGGGCTCGCGCACGTCGAGGACGAAGATATCCTCACCGCGCTCTCGCCGTTCTTTTAGAGCGAGCGAATCGATCTCACTAATTCCAGGCACGCGGAGAATGAAACCTACGAAACTCGTACGTTCAGCGCGCCGCCAGTTGCGGCGCGTCGGTCGAAATCAGCTCGACCTTCGTGAATTCCGGCAGCATCGGATAGGGAATCGAGAAACTGAACGTGTCGGTGTCACCTGGCTTGAGCACCGTGAAGTGCGGCTTTTCGCCCAGGATCTTTTGCACTTCGGCGTCGTCGTTGAGACTGGCGGCCTTGTTGTTATACAGGCTCTCGGTGTGAACGACCTTGCCCTTGCTGTCCTCGAACGAAAAGATCAGATGTACGTAGTTGATTTCGCGATTACTGACATTGGTAACCTTGCCGGCGACGACCAGGTTCGGCGGCATGCAGCATGATCGCATGATGGCGTCGGTGGTGACCGCCACTTTCACATCGTTGTTGGGCACGACCTGGGTCTTGGGGTGGTCATAGAGCGCATGAAGATGAGCTTTTTGCTGCGCGTTCAAGCTAGGTTGCTGCGGAGCAAACGTGCCCGCGATTGCGGTCGAGGCGAGCGCGGCGGCTGCGAAAGTCGCAAGAATCGTGAGCTTTTTCATGCTTCCGACCTCGCTGGCGATCTTGCGGTCACGGCGCACGCAAAGTCAATCAGTTTTTAACGTAGTATGAAGCGGACTTATGACCAGCGCTGATGAGGCGAGATTCATGGCGCTCGCGCTCGACGAGGCGCGTCGCGCCGCGGTGATTGGCGAGGTGCCGGTCGGCGCGGTTATTGTTCGCGACGGCATGATAATCGGGGCCGGCCACAATCAGCCAATTGCGGCGATCGATCCGACCGCGCATGCCGAGATCGTCGCGCTGCGCGCGGCTGCCGCAGCCTCGAGCTCTTACCGCCTGCCCGGCGCCGTCCTCTACGTGACGATCGAGCCCTGCGTGATGTGCGTCGGCGCGATGCTCCAGGCGCGAATCGCGCGGCTCGTCTATGGCGCGCGCGACGAAAAGGCGGGTGCCTTGGGCTCGGTCTATGACATCGGGCGCGACGGGCGCCTCAACCATCGAATCGAGGTCGTAAGCAGCGTCATGGAGTCCGAATGCGGCGCGATCCTGCGCGAATTCTTCAAGATTCGCCGAGGCGAATAAAGCGCCGTGGCGACTTTTGCCGATTGCATGTTAGAGATACAGGATGGCCTCGCCTGACTCGTTTGTCGTTGATTGCGATTCACATGTAATGGAACCTCCCGATCTCTGGGAGCGCTACCTGGAGGTCAAGTACCGCGACCGCGCCATCCGGATCGTCAAAGACCCTGCCGATGGGCTGGAGACGCTGTTCATAGACAAGCAGCCCCTCCTAAAAGGTGTGCTGGCGGGTCTCGGCGGCGCAAACCTGCCGCGCCAGGAGCTCTTCGTGCCCGGGCAGAAGACCTACATGGACGGATGCCCGCCCGCGAGCTATGTCCCCGACGAGCGCATCAAACTGCTCGACGATTGGTCCGTCAGCAAGGGCGTGCTCTTCCCTACCGTCGGAATTCTGTGGGACGTGGCTGACAACGAGCTCGCGAGCGCATACGCACGCGCCTACAACAACTGGATCTTCGATTTCACGAGTGCCGCGCGCGGGCGCGTCGTTCCGATTGCGCATCTCGCACTTCAGGATGTGGCATCCGCGATGGTCGAGCTCAAGCGATGCATCAAGCTGGGCTTCAAAGGGATCTTCCTCGCGCCGGAGACGATCGGCGGCCGCAGATTTTCGCATCCTGATTTCGATCCAATCTGGAACGAATGCCAAGAGGCCGGAATCCCGGTCTGCCTGCACGTAATCGTGCGCTTCAATCGCGCGCCCGGAATCATCGGGCAGTTCTATCAGCCGGGCGAATTCCGCACGGTGTTCGGTTTCGCGCTCGGCGGATTCGCGCAGGTGGTGCCGGCCGCGATGACGATGGTGGCGGATGGGCTCTTCGATCGCTTCCCGCGGCTCAAGGTCGTTTGCGTTGAGGCGGGATGCGGATGGGCGCCTTACATCATGGATCGGATGGATCAGAAGAATGACCTCCTCGGCTGGACGCATCCGCTGAAGCTCAAGCCGTCTGACTACTTCCGCCAAAACATTTTCGTTGTGGCCGAGCCCGAGGAGCGCACAATCGGCGCGGTGATGGAGCTACTCGGCGACGAGCGCGTGCTGTGGGGCTCCGACTACCCTCACATCGATTCGAACCTCGAAGCGCCCAACCTTATCCGCAACAGCATCGCAAGCCTCTCGGCTGAGCGGCAGAAGAAACTGCTCGGCGAGAACGCGCGCGCAGTGTTCCGGCTTTGACAACGTGGAGACTCTGACCTGAGATGCCATCCGAGAAGGCCAAGGAAAACAAGGCGCTAGTCGTCACCTGCGCTGCATGCAAAA
>JASHQJ010000221.1 GCA_030037595.1 Candidatus Binataceae bacterium | reverse complement strand
TCCACGCGAACTCTCAGGAGCCACGATGGGCAGATACCAAGGGCTTCGGTTTTGGATACTGTTCGTTGGACTGCTGACATTTTTGATGTTGTGGCCAGTCGCCAACGAATTGTCTTCCGGGCAGGTCGCGCCGAACATTTTCCGCGACATATTGCTGCTTTCGTGCGTTCTAGCTGTGAGCAACAACGCCAGAATGGCGATCGTTGTGTTGCTCCTGGGATTAGCGCTGGTGATATCTCGCTGGCTTTTCGAGTTTGGGTTCGGCATGGGTTTCGTGAGCGTCGTTCACGTATTGGGTTTCGCAATAATGCTGATAGTAGCAGCTTCGATTCTGACCGAGGTTTTACGTGCTCGCGAGGTAACCGCACACCTCGTGGTAGGCGCGGTTTGCGTATACCTGTTGCTCGCCGTCGTATGGGCTTTCTTATATAACGCCATCGAAGTTCTTGCTCCCGGTGCAATCCTTGTCCGAGGTCAGCAATTCTCAGGCACGGGAGTGCTACCAGCGGCAGATTCCGAGGGCATCAAGATGCTCTATATCAGCTTGGCCACGATAACCACCTTGGGAAATAGCGATATACCAGTGAGCTTTCTCGCGCGTCAGATCGCAACCATCGAAGCGATCACGGGCCAGCTTTATCTCGCGGTGCTCATTGCCAGGCTGGTCGGATTCAGCGCCGCTCCCAGCCCCACCTCTGACCGGCAATGACTGGTCACTGGAGCCCGTCATGCTTTCTCGCGCGATCACGGAACCCCTCGCTTGGGGTCTGGCAGTCGAGTGCGGCCGCGCGCCGTGGCCCTAGGGCTGGAGCAGGTGACGTCGCCATCCGCGACCGCGTCGAAGATAGATTTCACGGTCGTGCAGGCGATGTTCACGGTGCGTCCAGAACTCGATAGAGTCAGGACGCACGCGAAACCCGGTCCAGCACGGCGGTCGCGGCACTTCCCGGCCTTTGAACTTCCTAGTGAGCCCCGCGAACTGCGCGAGAAGTTCAGCGCGCGAGCGAAGCCCAGCACTCTGATGCGACGCACTCGCGGCAAGCTTGCTTTGCCGCGGCCGGGTTGCCCAGTACGCGTCGGCCTCGGCAGGCGTGACTTCCTCTACGCGTCCCTCCACGCGGACCTGCCGTCCTTTCGGCTGCCAGTAGTGCGCAAACGACGCGCGCGGATTGTTGCGCAGCTCTACCCCCTTACGGCTTCGGGCATCGGTGAAAAATACGAAACCTCGCTTGTCGATTCCCTTGAGCAGGACGAACCGGACGGATATCTTTCCGCTGCGCGCCGCCGTCGCAAGTGCCATCGCCTCATAGTTCGGAATTCTCAGGTGCCGCGCGTCCTCGAGCCAGCGCATGAACTTCGCAATCGGGTCGTGGCCGCTCGGCGCCATAGCTGCAATCATGCCATGCGGACCGGCTCGACGGCGATCAGCCTTAGCAAGAACTTTATTCTACACATGCAACACTCTCCCAGGATATTTCCGGGGTTGGCAAGGCACATCTGGCGGATCAGTTTGCGAGTCTCGTCAGCTATTGGCCTTCGCCCCGACCGTGAGCGCCACCGCCGATAGAGCCGAAAATCTTGCCGATGCCACTGGAGCACGGTGGCCAAAGTCCTCTCCGGCTGCCGATGATCTGAAAAAAAACCTTGGACTTGATGGTGGAGCGGAATGGATTCGAACTCGCAGTACCTATCCATAAACAGCCTGACGACAGCTGGCTGTTCCGAGACCATCACCGAAAGTTGTCGCCTTGAAGATTCATAAACAGCACTGGCAGTTCGAATCCACTCCGCTCCGCCAAACAGTCTTCCAATTCTTGGCTTCTTGAGAGGCGCGTTCCTGATGGCGAGAGCCTTGTCTAGCTGCGCCTCGCGCGGCGAGGATCGAGAGACAGCACCTTCAGCTTCGAACTGCCGATACCGAAGCGTTAACAGCCTTAAGAGCCACTCGAACCGAATTTCCAGATGACGTTAACGCCCACCCAATTGAGATAGTTCGTCGAGTAGTGCCCTTGCAGGGTTCCGGCGAGGGGGCCGCGCCGGGCAGTATAGGGACCTGGTCCTGCATCCATGAATTCCCAGGCCGCCCCTGCGATTACGTCGCGGTTGATCTCGTATTGGAGGCCCGTGCCATATCTCAACTGGCGATCAATCGCCAGTACCGGAACGCGATTCGCCTGCGAGACCGTCGAACTGTCGTAGGCGAAGCCTGCCGACCAGAGAAACCGTTCAGCGAAACGCAGCTGCTGTCCAATTGCGACCTGGCATGTGTCCGAGAAGTGCAGATTGACGTTGAGTGTCCTCTGTTTCTCTGCGGAGATTCCGATCGGAAACTCTGAGAATGCCGACCAGTTCTGCCACCCAACATTACCCATCAGGCTCCAATTTAAGGTCACTTTGTAGACTCCGCTCAACATTACCTGCTGCGGAACTTCCATCGGGATGTTGAACTTCGTCCCGCCAATTCTTCGTTGCAAGTCCGTAAAAAGCTTATTGAGATTGGTCAAGTGAGGGCGAAAGCCAAACTTGTAGTCCTCGGGCGACTGGTACGTAACTCCTATCCGCAGTCGATCGATCGGGGTGAGTAATATCCCGACATTTCCGCCAAAGGCTTCATCCCAAGACTCGAGCTCCAGGCCCCCATCAGGCTTATGTGTTACCGGGAGAAAGTTGTTGTTTATTTTTTGATTGAAAGAATAACCTGGCCACCGAAAAACTGAATCCGGCTCCTACCGAGAGCCAATTGTTAACGCGGTAGGCTATGTTAGGATTTCCCGTTCCGCTGATGATCGATTCATAGGTGACGTAGTAGCGTCCCGCCCACGGAATGCCGTAGTCTCCGGAGAGGCCAAAATTGGAATATGTAGCCATGCCAAGCCAAACCCGATCGGAGAGCTTGTAGGCCAAATTGAAACTCCCGATGGGAGTAAAAACCCCGGCATTGCCACCACCGCCTCCGGAAGTCGTGGTTTCGGGCGCAAGATTAAAGTTCGTGAAGGGAAGGAGTGCGCCTGCTGCGCCGAGCAGTTGTGAACGGTCGAGCTCGGTCATTCCTGCCGGATTGGCAGCCACGGTCGAGGCATCGGCAGCCATCGCCGCACGCCCGGCGCTGGCTGTGCCCAGATCGGGTGCGCCGGTTTCGTAAAGCAACAGGCCGGAGCCTCGCGCCGATGAGGCAAGAGCCAGCAGGATCGCAATGGTGAAGTAGGCACGCTCAAAAATCTTGCGGGGCTGCACGACGACCTCCCATCTTATGGCGGGTTCAGATCGCCAGTTGAGGTAAAAGCAGACTGATCGAGAAAATCAAGGTGGACTGCTCAGTCTGCGTATCACACTGCCGGTAAACCATCCATTCCCCCTGAATGGATGCGTTGATTGAATAACCTTCAGAGAGGTTCCAGACTTTGCCAAAACCGATATTCAACGGCATTTCGGTCGATGAGCAGCGCATTCTTAGCTTTAAGCAACCCGCGAGGTTTCCACCAATTCATGTGAGCCTCTCGATTCACAAATCTGCCGCATAGCCGCGCTCCGATATTCTCCAATTCGTCACCTAGATGAAACTCAGGGTGACTGATCATCCGTCGTCTCTCATCGACTCTTTCGAATTCTTACGAATTTCAGGCAAATCGAAGAACAGCCTGGTCAACTCGCCCGGCCCGATTCGCTGGCTGATTTCGAAGATTGAAAAGTACGCCGCAAATACAATACTGACACCTAATGCCCAGGCAAACAAAAGATAATGATTAGCATGGGTCAGAACGTCTCCAAAGGCCCCCGCCAGACTACGAGTCTTATCAAGCGCTTCGATGTAACGTTCAATATACCCCAACATCAGAGTGGCGCTTCCATAGATGGCAGTTTTCATGCAGACAGCGACAATTCGGCGATACTTTTCTAGGCGCTGCGCGAGGGACGTCTCGTCCAATATGAGCGCCGCTTTAGCGGCATCAGAGCTCCGAGGGTTGCATTCGAGACAACGGTGATTTCAATCGAAAACTTCGCAAGGGTCAGCTTGATGAGTAGAATCATCAGAGAGAACCCTGTCAGAAAAAACACAAAGA
>JASHQJ010000004.1 GCA_030037595.1 Candidatus Binataceae bacterium | reverse complement strand
TCCGGGGCAGGCTGCGGGCTCGCGGCCGGAGTCACGGCGGCGGGCGGCTTCACTACAGGAGCAGCGGAACCCGGCGATGCCGAGTCGCCGAAAGAAAACGGGTCCTTCTTGCCGCCAATTCCGCCGATCGCTGCAAGCCGGCGCGTCTGCCATTCGTTGATTGCGCGCCGCTCGGCAATTTCGTCCGCACTGGGACCACCCTTGATCGTCATGCCGGCGCGAAACTTTTCCTGGTCCGCCCGGATACGCTGCGTTTCCGTGCGATAACTATCAGTTGAGTCTTTCTTAGACTTTTTGTCAGGAGGCTTGCCCTCGAAGCTCAGCGTAAGCGAGGCCGCGGTGGGGTGATTGACCGGCCCCTCGTAGGTGATCTTCAGCGAGAGGCCCGGCTGAATCTTGTCGAGGGGAATCTTCGGAATCTGCAGTGGTAGTGGCTGACGCGTGGCCGCCAGCGCCGACACCGCTCCCACCGCGGCCGAACCGGCCACCACCATTCCGCCCGGGGTGGTGAGGAAATCCGTCGTGCTCTTTACGACAGGATCGCCCTTGATGGCATTCTGAATGTCCTGCCCCGCTTTGGTCGCCATGAAGGCTTCGGCGAGCTTCCCCAAAATGTCAGTGGTCGAAGTGCCTTGAGCCTGCGGCGCAGGTCCGGCGTCAGGCGCGGCGGGCTGACGCGCGATAGAGCCGAAGCCCGCGCTACCCAGACTCCACGCCGAGATTCGTCCGCCTCTCGAGACCGTTTCTGCCACGCGATCCGCTTCCAGCTCGTAGGAATCTCCGGGCCGGCTCACGCGCAGGCTGCTGGGACCGGCTTTGGTCTTCGAGCCCTTGGCCGAATCAACGTCGTAGGCGAACGCGGCGCTGCTCACGGTCCCATCCCCTTGCCGATGGCGCGCGCGATATGGGAGCCAAGTCTGCGCGTGCCTGTGGGACCGGGCACCCACGGCGTACGGCCAAGGCGTAGCACCGGAGTTCGCCTTGAGCGCGCGATTGAAGCGCGCACTTCGGGATTGGAAAGAACCGACGACAGCTCGTGACGAAGTCCTTCGAGCAACGCCTTTTGGTCCGCCGGCTCGAGGCCGCCGATCACGATACGATCGATATGGACTTCGATACGGCTCACAGCCAACCTCTGATCTCGATATCGGTTAGCGGCCGTTCGATTTTCACGGCTTCCATCCGCGCCGCCTGCAGTACCTTCGCCATGTCGACCGAGGTGCCTGCTTCGGCCGCGAGGAAAGCCGCGTTGAGTGCGATGTTGCGGATGTTGCCACCCGCCATGTTCAGTTGCGCCAGCCGCCGTGGCTGCAGGTTGGTGGTCGGCGTCTCAGCAGGGAAGACGCGGGTCCAGATCGCTTCTCTTTGTGCGGCGTCGGGAAACGGGAAATCGATCGTAAATCGGAGCCGGCGCTGGAACGCGCGGTCCAGCGCCGACTTCGCGTTGCTCGTGAGAATCGCCAACCCCTGAAAACTCTCCATCCGTTGCAGCAGGTAGCCGACCTCGATATTGGCGTAGCGGTCGTGACTGTCTTTAACCTCAGAGCGTTTGCCGAACAGCGCGTCCGCTTCGTCGAACAGCAGCAGCACGCCGCCGGCCTCGGCCGCGTCAAACACCTGTTTCAGATTCTTTTCGGTCTCGCCGATGTATTTGCTGACCACGCTGGAAAGATCGATCCGATAGAGATCGAGTCTGAGTTCTGCCGCCAGTACCTCGGCAGCCAGTGTCTTGCCGGTTCCGCTCGGACCGGCGAAGAGCGCACTGATACCCAGGCCACGACGTCCCCTCTGCGCGAATCCCCATTGCTCGTAGACAGTCATGCGATGGCGCGCTTGCGCCGCCAACTGCCTGAGCATCTGCGTTTGCATTTCCGGCAGCACGAGGTCGACCCATCGCGCCATCGGCAGGATTCGCTCGGCGAGGCTTTCGAGCCTGGGACGTGAGAATGCGCGGCAACTGTCCCACAGCCGCGCGGAGCCTTTCGAGTTGGCGAGGTCTTCCTGGGTGGCGACCGCGGCGCTGATCGTTCCGATCGCGGCGGCGCTTAGCCGGAATTGCTCGGACAATTCGTCGACTACCTCGCCGAGACCATCGGCCGCGGAATCGAGCGCTTCCTGCCAGAGCACCCGCTGCGCAAACGGTCCTGGCTTGTTCACGTCGAATCGCTCGACCGCACGATGCAGACGCGCGGGATCGCGACTGGCGATCATCAACGCTCCGGGCATTCTTTCAGCAAGTTGGCAGGCCGGCGCGCTCGGAGTCTCGCTCGCCCACTGCAAAAGTAGAAAGGCCGGAAGAAGCAGGCCCTCACGCATCCAGAGGTGGACGAACTGATCGAGTTCTGCGCCTGCCGAGGGCGTATCTTCATGACGCAAAACATAGAGTTCGCGTTCGGCCCGGTGGGCGACCAGTGCGGCGATATCTTCTTGGCCATCGGGGTCGTCACCGCACAGATTCAAGACGGTCGCCGGCGGAGCCTCCCCCGCGCCGGCGCGGATCGCTTCGACTGCGAGTTCACGATGCTCCGCGGCCATCCGCTCCGGCGGCTCTTTACGATGGAGAAGACTCTCGAGCCGCGAATCGAGATGATTCACGCCCGCGAGAAAATGCAGGATGCGTTCGTCGATATGCAGCGGGGCGACCGTCAGACCCTGACCCGGCTCGATCTCGATCAGGCGAAAACGCCGCAACGGTCCCGAGGGCGCAAGTGCGCTCCAGTGCGGATCGGTTAAAGTCGCAAGAGCCAGCGAGAATGTAACCGCGCCGCGCTGCGGGCGTCCGCTGGTCTCCGCGCAGCGCGCAGCGAGCGTCGAATCCATCTCGACTCCCGCGCACAGCAACACGAGTTCGCGCTCGAACCTGGTCAATTCGAAGATTTCCATGAGCCTGTCGATTGCGGCAGGCGGCGACATTGGCTCAGGCTGCTGCTCTTCGACGCGCGCGGGGTCGGCTCCGCTGAGACGCGCGCGCAACACGGCAAACTCGCGCACAAGATATTGCTGATTGCGCTCCTCCCATCCGCTGGATAGTTGCGCGCTCATACCGTCACCATCGGACCGGTAAATTTTGGAGGATGAACCGACCAATCGACGGTGACCGCGCTCGCAACTCCATCAACGATGAGGCGGCCGAGCAGTTGACCGCTGGGCAGACTCGACGGGAACTGAAAACTCAGCGATGCAACGCTGCCGGTGAAGGGCTGGGCGGGCGCTACCATGCTGAAGAGCTGGGTCAGCGGCGGCGGTGGCGTGGTGCTGCTGAGCGCAAGCGAAATTTCCTGACCCTCCAGAGCGTTAGGACTGAAAGTGGTGATCGTTACCAGCTGGCCCGCCGCATTGGACGTGACGTTCGCCACCTGGCTGGGCAGGGTCGGCGTTATCGCCAGGG
>JASHQJ010000220.1 GCA_030037595.1 Candidatus Binataceae bacterium | reverse complement strand
TCGGCGTCGAACGAAACGTTCTCGACGCTGTAGCCGAACTCGCTCGCGAGGAGAGTCGCGGTATCGACATCGAGAACCTGGTTGAGCGTGGCCATCTGACCAAGCTCCATCAGCTTCTTAATAAGGTCGCCGGCCTTGACGCCCATGTTGCGGCCGAGGTCTCCGACAGTCACACCTTCGGTGATGCGGATAACTCGCTTGGAGGCCTTGGGCGTCGTGATCTCTGTTTTGCGCTGTTCTTTGCCGGGTAGCGCGCGCCGCTTCTTCGGCACGCGAAGCCCGCGCATCTCGCGCTCGGCGGCGAGATCGACCGTGCCTTTCTTGACGACTTTCTTCTTCTTGAGGCCGCGTCCACCGGCGCCCGGCTTGCCCTGCTGATCAGGCGGCATTTCGGGCGGCATCTGCGGCTGCGAGGGCGGCGGTGCATATCTTCCGCCGGGCGAAGGACGCGCGGGAACGCCGGGACGCGCCGCGGGCGCCGCGGGACGAACGGGAGCCTTCGGCCGCAGATCGATCTTGCCTAGAACCTTGGGTCCCTTCTGGCCGTCGTCGAGGGACGGGCCCTGCGCGGGGGCCTTGGTCAGGTTGATTGTCTCGCGATGAATCGAGCGGACGTTGTCGGTTCGATAACCGATACGCGCACCTGCGGGAAGCGGCGGCTCGGCAGGAGCTTCGGGCTTCGGTTGCGCTGGAGCAGCGGCGCGCGGCGGCTCAGGCTCGACCGGCGCGGGATGCTCGACAGGAGCCGCCTCGCGCGGCAGTTCGATTTCTACGCCGGCTTCGAGCGCCTCTTCTTCGCGCCCCTCGTGCATCGGTGGTTCGTGAATTTCTTCGGGCTCGACGAGCGGCCGGGTCCCGGCGGCGTGCGACGATTCGAGCGTCGGCGCGGGTGACTCAGGTTCGGGAGCCGGAGCCGCCGCTTCAGCTACTACATGAGGTTCTACTGAGGGAGCAGGCGCCGGTTCGACGAACAAAGGCGTCTCCAGCGAGGTCGGCGTCGCGGGCTCTTCGAGGAACGGCGCGACGAAGGGTTCTTCGGCCGTGGGCTCGGCCTCGAAATGGAACGGTTCGCCACTCGGCGCGGCGCCTTCGGCGTGCCGGCGGCGCATCACGGTCGCATTCAGGCGCTTTTCGACGACCTTGCCGGCGCTGGTCTCCAGCACGGTTTCGCGGCGCAGGATCGTGGCGCGATGCGCCTGCTCGTCAAGGTCGGCTTTGATTCGTTCGGCCTCTTCAGGCGAGAGCAAGCTCGACTCGGAGTGAGCATGACCGAGCTTGAGACGAGAAGCCGCGGCGAGGACATCCTCGACCGGCGATCCCCATTCAGCAGCAAGAGTCTTAATCCGCTTTCGCGCCATCTTAGTTATACTATTCGACCCGTGATTCTCTATCCAGCCGCTCTTTTATCGTTCGCGCTATCTCGATCCGCTCGCCGCGCTCGATACTGCGTCTGAGCGAGCGGAATTCCTTTGTCTTCGACTTCACGAAGCGCTCGAGGCATTCGCTCGTGCGATGCAGATACGCTCCGCGTCCCGTTTGCTTCCCTTCGAAATCCGGCGCTACGTGATTGTCGATAACGCCGAGCCGGATCATCGCATCCTTGCGATCCCTCTTCATGCACCCGATACAGGTACGCTCCGGACTATGCTTTTCCCTCGCCGCCATCAGCAGCCGCGTTCGGAGCTTCAGTCGTCGCGGCCTCGGCGCCCTCGGCCTCTGTGGCGATCGCGGCCGCGGCCTCTTCTTCGGCTGCGCCTTCGGCTTCCGCTGCGCCGTTCGATTCAGCCGCGGCCGCGCTGGCTTCCTCTTCCGCGGCCTTCGCTTCGGCCTCGGCGCGCTTGCGAGCGACGTGATCGCGGGCAGCCTGGATTATCTGCCGGGCGCGCTCAGGGCTGATTCCTTCGACATCGAAGGTGTTCTCATCGGCCTCAGCAAGCTGCTCGGCCGAGCGGAATCCCCACTGATAGAGCAGCTCGGCGTTGATATCGCCGATCCCCGGAATCGCGTTGAGCGAGGCGCGCGCCGCGCGGGCCTCTTCTTCGGCCTCGGCTTCGCTCCGAACGTCGAGCTTCCATCCGGTGAGCCGATGCGCGAGACGGACGTTCTGGCCACGTTTGCCGATCGCGAGCGACAGCTGATCGTCGGGGACGATCACCTCCATGCCGTGCTCGTCCTCGTCGATAATCACCTTTGAGACTTTCGCCGGCGCGAGCGCGCGGCAGACCAGCTCCGCCTGGTCGTCGGTCCACGGCACGATATCGATCTTCTCGCCGCGGAGTTCCTGCACCACCGACTGCACGCGCGTGCCCTTCATGCCGACGCATGCGCCCACCGGATCAACGTCGCTGTCCTTGGAGTAAACGGCAACCTTCGCGCGGCCGCCCGGCTCGCGCGCCGACTGCCGAATCTCGACGATACCCTCGTAGATCTCCGGCACTTCCTGCTCGAACAACTTCATCAGGAAATCGTTCGAGGTGCGCGAGAGGATGATCGCGAGCCCCTTTTCAGAAAGGTCCACGTCGAGGATGAGTGCGCGGATCCGGTCGCCCTGGCGATAGCGTTCGTGCGGGATCTGCTCCTTCTCGGGCAGGATCGCCTCGGTGCGGCCTAAGTTGACGATCATGTTCTTGCGCTCGAAGCGCTGCACGATTCCGGAAACGATCTCGCT
>JASHQJ010000219.1 GCA_030037595.1 Candidatus Binataceae bacterium | reverse complement strand
GCGAGGAAGGACTGTCACTGCGCCGCCGCCGTCGGCGCAAACGGTTGAGCCATCTGCGCGTGGTACGGGAGCGGCCGCTGGCGGCCAATCAAACCTGGGCAGTCGATTTTATTCACGACAGCCTGATCAGCGGCCGGCGCTTTCGCGCGTTCGCTGTGCTCGACCAATGGAGCCGCGAGAGCCTGGCGATCGAAGTTGACGTTTCACTTACCGGCGAGCGCGTCACCAGGGTGCTGGAGCGTCTGCGCCCGGTGCGTGGACTACCGACGGTGATTCAGGCGGACAATGGTCCGGAACTGCGCGGCCGGGTGCTCGACCAGTGGGCGTATGATAACGGCGTGCGGCTGCAGTTCATTGAACCTGGCAAGCCGATCCAGAGTGCGCACATCGAGAGCTTCAATGCACGGTTACGAGAGGAGTGCTTCAACGAACACGTCTTTGTCTCACTCGACGATGCGCGCAACCAGATCGAAAAGTGTTGATGTGGCTCCGGCAGCTGCGACACCGAGACAGAAGTTGCAAACGACGGAACCGCTAGGGTGACCGGTACCAATGGGATGCTCACCGGACCGATCCAACTCACTTCTGCTCTTCCAGCGCGCGATGGTAACGTGTCCAGAACACCGGGTCCCGCATCGGCTCAGGGCCACTCGGCAAGGGTGCATGAATTCCAGGGCTAGGTTTGAGCGCGACGACGACATCGCTTATCTGTCCGTGAAAAACGATCCGAAGTCCATGGATGCGGATGAACGCTTGATCTTCCGGGTAATAGAGCACGTAGAGTCGCTTGTCCGTTGACGCGCCCGATACCCTGTAAAACGTCGTCCCTTTGCCTGAAAGTTTGCCATAGAAATTCAGGCTCGACACATAAAACCAATGCGAGGGAATCTCTCTGACACCAAGCATCTCGCCGTAGTCCTCGGCAACCTGAAAGGCACGGTTGGACTCCGAGTCGAATCGCCATGGCCGGAAGTGCGTCAGTCGAAGACAGAAAACGAAATAAACAGCCATGACAAACAAAATGGAGGCCAGCAAACTTCTGCACATTCGACCAGGCTTCGACAGCACTGGAACGGCAGTGATTAAACCGATTACCAGCGTCGCGAACAGAACCAGATACATCGCGGTCCGGCCCTGTGGCAACAGCAGACCAAACAGGCGAAAGCAGAACCAGTGGACGCAAAACGCAAACCCGCCGCTGCCTGCGATCACCATTGCGAGGTCCAGCTGCCATCTGAAAGCGGAACGTCGCACTGCGGCTCGCTCGCGGAAAATGAATATCGCACAGCACATCGCAAGAGCGCCGATCAAAGGCAGCAACACCTGACTTGACGACGTCAGAGCTACCGTGAGTCCCGTGCCCAGAAGGCGGGGATTGAGTTCGTAGAGAGTGGGACCGATGACGCTCTTCAGGCTCTCGGCCGTCGAAGTAGCTCCGTATAACAGCTGGCTCTTTGGAAAATTGCGAAGCGTCGATCCGCAGAAAGCATAGCCAAGCAACAGGCCAGGCAGTGTCGCAGCAGCCAGCAACTCCGTATACCACCGCAGTCGTTCCCAGGTTCGAAGGCCCGGCGAGGTCCGGTAACACATCCAGAGCCAGACGGACAACAAAATCGCGGCATCCGCAAAAGCAAACGAAAAATTGGCCGTAAACGAAAGAGCCACACATACGGAAGATGCCGCGGCAGCCGGTAACATCGCTCGGGATAATGGCTCTTCGCGATCGCGCAGGACCGCCGCTGGAATAGCCACCGCCCATGTGAGAAACGCCAGCGCCAGCGAGTATCCTCTCGCCGCGACGTAGAAATCGAAGAAAAACGGATTGAAAATCAGGCAGACGAACAACGCCCATCGCAGAGCCCGGTTCGACGTTATCAGTCCGCTCAGGAAAAGCGCGCCGCCAACATACAGCGTTGCGCCAATCAAAGCGGGAAACCGTACCGTCATCTGCGACAATCCCAGCCATGACGTGAAGAAACGTATGAGCAGGGAATTCAGGATGTGGTTATTGGAGTTTGGTGAAAAAGCGGCGGAGGGTCCGGGCGCCACCCATAGAAAATACGTGTTTGCTTCGTCGATGGTGATTGACTGCAGTTTCGCCCGTGCTATCGCCCACAACAGCGCAAATATCGCCGTACCGATAA
Source organism: Candidatus Binataceae bacterium (assembly GCA_030037595.1). Classification (GTDB taxonomy): domain Bacteria; phylum Desulfobacterota; class Binatia; order Binatales; family Binataceae; genus JASHPB01. The sequence continues at coordinate 1,717 of JASHQJ010000219.1, read as the reverse complement.
GAACGACGAAGTGCAGACGGTCCGCCCATTCCCTCGGGCTCAAGGCAAATCCGGCAGGACGTTGTTCACCTGTCACAGAGGTAGCACGCAGATTGCTCATTCGTTCGGACGACAGAGGAATTCCCGACCGAGCATTGTCGAGCGACGGGGTGGCGTCTGTCAATTGGTAGAAATGCTTAAGGCTTACGCCTAGCGTGTTCACCGTTAGTCCGGCCCTACACCTCGTGTAATCAGAGCGTTTAAAGACCGTAGCTCAACAGCGAGTGACGATTGGAGGTTACTCACTCGCGTTCGACTATCTGGTCCTTGAGGTTGAGGAACAAGGCTAGGAGTTCCTTACCCTCGCTGTCCGGCACCTTGAGCTTCGATATCGCACGCTGGACATGATCCATCGCGATTTCCCATTCGCTGGCGCTGATTCCAAGACCCGCGTGGGCGGTTTTCATATCCTGGCCAAGGTACAAAGCCGGACCGCCCGATGCCGCACACAGATAGTCAACGGTAAGCTGGCGGTTGCGCCTGCGCCTTTCGAGATTCATTGCCGACACGAAGCGCGACATCGGCGGATCGGTTGAAAACGTTTGAGAGAACTCGTCGACCACGGCGGCTATCACATCGTAACCTCCGAGCCGAGCGTAGAGGGTTTTCTCTGTTTTCTCTGTCACTGGGGGGGCTGCCATCGTCTCGTACCTCCTCATCGCGGCGCTTCCGCCTCACCTGGACACCGCCAAATTTCCGGAACAAGAAAAGCGGATGATAACGCGACAGCAGATAGTTACGGGGTCGAAAGCGGCGCAGCATACGCCCGCGCAGGCCCGCTGTGCGCATCAGCCGTGCGACCCGCTTGCGTCCAACCCGCCGGCCTCGCTCGCGCAGCTCCATGAGGCAAACCACTCTTTCAGTCAACCGTCAAAATCAGCAGCTGTGGTTCTCGTGCGCTATGGGTTAGCAAGAGCGATCGGCTAGTTGCCTCTCATTTGGCCACAGAAGACCCCAAGGGCCACGCCCGCGAGTGATTTCCGGCGTCCCTCAATTGGGGTCGGGAACTGATTGGCCAACTGCCTTGTAAATGTCGCGCACCGCTTCCGCGCTGAGGAAACTCTTGCGAAGGCGCGGCGTCGAAAGCTTCGAGGCAACCGCCTGGATTGCGCCCACGGCCTTGACGAAGCTCTGCTCCGCTTCGCTGTCTTTGCCCTGCTGGCTTAGAACTCGGCCGAGTGCGGCCCGCGCCATCCATATCTCCCGCGGAGTGCGAATCTTTTCGGCGAGCCTGGCCGAAGCGTCCAGCGTCGCCGCCGCCTCGTCTAGCCGTCCAGATGCAGCAAGTATTTCGCCCTGCAGCCACTGGGCGCGAGCAATGTGCTTGCGGGAAACGGTTGTGCTCGCGAGGTCGAGTGATTCGGCTGCGAACTTCCATGCCTCGTCGTGCCGGCCGCGAGCCAGGGCCAGCTCGCCACGCCCGCGAAGTAGCACCATTTGCCAGCGCCAGCGGAAAAACTCGTCCCGGTCTTGAAGTAGCTCTACCGCGCGGAGGAAGAACTTCTCGGCCAGCGCCAGGTCGCCCAGCTCGAGGTAGGCGAGTCCTGCCTTGGTGAGGGAATGGCCGCGCGGCTCAGTCCAAGGCGAGAACTGGCAAGCTTTCTCGTAAGCCTCAAGGTTGATCCTGAGCGCTTCGTCAAGGTCGAACAGTTCGAGGTGTACTCCTCCAGGCTGGTTA
>JASHQJ010000218.1 GCA_030037595.1 Candidatus Binataceae bacterium | reverse complement strand
CGGACCGGGGCAACTTGTTGGCTATCCGATTCTGAAATTGGAAGGCTCGGCACGCGACGTGGGCAAGTATCTGCGCGCGCTGGAGCAGGCAATGATCGACGCGCTCGCGGCGTTTCAAATCACGGTCGGCAGGCGGCAAGGTCTCACTGGGGTGTGGGTCGATGATCGCAAGATTGCGTCGATCGGTGTCGGAATCCGCCGCTGGGTGACACATCATGGCTTTGCACTTAACGTTTCGACCGAGCTTTTGCGCTTCCACTCGATCGTGCCGTGCGGAATCGCGGGATGCCGAATGACGTCCATTGCCGAGCAAGGTCACCCCGAGGTGACGATGGCAGAGTTCGCTGATGCAATGACCGCGGCGTTCGCGGCGACATTCGATTACGCGCGAGTCGAGCGCATCGAAAATGCAAGCCTGTGGCGGCTCGTTGGCTCCACGAGCGCTTCCGCGGAGGTCGGGCACTAGCGATGGCGGTGCGCAAGCATCCGGACTGGATCAAGGTGCGCGCTTCTCTCTCGCCCGAGTATTTCCGCACGCGGAAGATTCTCGGCGACCTGAAACTTCACAGCGTCTGCCAGGAGGCGTGCTGTCCGAATATCGGCGAATGCTTCTCGCATCGCACCGCGACATTCATGCTGATGGGTGACGTTTGCACCCGCAACTGCCCGTACTGCGCGGTGACGCACGGCAAGGCGCGGCCTCTGGATCCCGACGAGCCGCGCCGTATTGCCGATGCGGTGCGCGAGCTGGGCCTACAACACGTCGTGGTGACGTCAGTCGATCGTGATGACTTGCCGGATGGTGGCGCAGCGCACTTTGCGGCGACCGCGCGCGCGATCAAGTCGGCGCTCCCCGAGACGCGTGTTGAAGTACTGGTCCCCGATTTCCAGGGCTCATTCGCGAGCGTCGAGACCGTAATCGAATCGCCGGTCGATATCTACAACCACAATATCGAAACGGTGCCGAGCCTTTACCGCACGGCGCGGCCGGGCGGCCGCTACGAGCGCTCGCTCGATGCGCTACAGCATGCGAAGGAAACGGCCCGCGCGTCAGGCAAACCCACGATGACGAAGGCGGGAATCATGCTCGGCCTCGGCGAGCAGCGCGGCGAGCTGATGACGGTGCTCGAGGATCTCGCGCGCGTGGAATGCGATATCATCACGCTCGGTCAGTACCTCCGCCCGTCGCCCGATCATCTGCCGGTGGCGCGCTACGTTCCGCCCGAGGAGTTTGCCGAGATCAAGGAAGACGCGCTCGCACTCGGCTTTCGTCATGTCGAATCGGGCCCGCTGGTGCGGAGCTCCTACCACGCCTGGGAGCACGTGAGCTGAGATCTTTTTTAAGCTTTTCATGGAAGCCATTTCTCTGAAATTGCACGAAGACCTGCTCAAGTGGCGCGGCCGCATGGCTCGAGCAATTGGCCCGTCGCGAGCCGCGACAGCATGGCCGCCAACGCCGAGTTCGCGGCTGTTGATCGAGACCGGATGCCTAGGCAGCGTTTACAGCTGAATAGTCCACCGGCCTGATACATAATAAAAGGCCTCGCGGCCTTCGCCCCGAGGCTTCATATCGTACGTCAGTTCTTCTACTCGATTCCGAGCCGCTCGCGCGCCTCAGGTGAGATCATCTGCGGCGTCCACGGCGGATCCCACACCAGGTCAACTTCCGCCTCCGACACTCCCGGCAGGCCCATCAGCTTCTGCTTGGCGTCGTAGGCGATCGACGCACCCATCCCGCATCCTTGCGCGGTCAACGTCATCTTGACCTCGACGCGCTTGGTACCGTCGCTCTGATCCTTAACCTCCATCCCATAGATGAGGCCGAGGTCAACGATGTTCACCGGGATTTCCGGGTCGTAGCAGGTCTTGAGCTGCTCCCACACCATGTCCTCGATGCTGCCGGATTGCGACGCGGGCGCCCCGGCGTCTTCGGGCCTTTTGCCCACGGCGTCGGCGTCCTTGCCCGCGATGCGGAAGAGACCACCGTACGCGGGAACCTGCAGTGTGATCGTGCCGCCCAGCGACTGGGTGATGTAGGCCTCGAGGCCCTTTTCCAGCGTGACCTTGGTGCCCGCCGGAATCTGGACCGCTTCGCACTCGCGGGATATCTCAACGTGTTCCATCGATTAATTCCTTCCTTGTTAGACCCACTATTGTACGACGCGCGCCCGAGGGCTGCCATAGACCGCTGCATCACGGATGCGCCGCGTTAGCTGCAAACTCGGTCCGGTGAGATAGTGCGAGCATCTTCGACGATGAGGTAATGACAATGGCGACCTACGTTATTTTCTTTCATCTCACGCATCAGGGCCTCGACCATTTGAAAGGCTCTCCAAGTCGAATTGACCAGGCGCGAAAAACTTTCGAGGAGCACGGCGCCAAGGTCAAGGACGTTTACCTGATGATGGGGCACGCGCAGTACGACAGCATGTTTCTCGTCGAGGCGCCGAACGATGAGACCGTGTCGCAGCTCGCGCTCACGCTCGAAGTGGCGGGTAACGTACGCAGCGAAACGCATCGCGCGTTCACCCTCGAGGAGTTCAGGAAAATCGTGGGCGGCGTCCCCGCGCAGAAGTGACGATGCGGCCGAGCGGTTGCCGCATGTGCTACCGGCTGTTAGTTCTTGAGTCGAGGATGGGACGGTGGAGGGAGACGCGGCATCACTCGGCGCGCATCATCGCCATTTCGGCGAGTCTGTCAAGGAAAAGATCTGTTCGTTTCTCGCGGCGCGGCCGGCCGGGGCCGAGGCGCGCGAGCTGGTCGGCCTGCTCTTAAGCGGCGCAGGCAGCGACCCCGAACTCGGCGCGCGCCTCGTGCGTGGATTACTCGCTGACGATCCGCACTTCGTCTTCGACGACGTCTCGAGCCTCTGGCGGCTCAACCGCAACGAGCGGCTCAAGGTCGCGCTCGACGAGGCCGAATTCGTCGTCGTCGATCTCGAGACCACGGGCGGCGCACCTGGGCCCGGCGCGATTATTGAGATTGGTGCGTGGCGGATGGTCGGGCGGCGGATGACCGAATCGTTCCAGTCGCTGGTGCGTCCTCGGAGCTTGATCCCGCGCTTCGTGATGAACCTGACGTCGATTACCAACGACATGGCACGCGAAGCGCCGCCAATCGAGCGCGTGCTGCCGGCATTCCGCGAGTTCCTCGGCGACCGCGTGATGGTCGCGCACAACGCCGGCTTCGATTACTCGTTCCTGGATTTCGAATTCCGGCGCATCTTCGGAATCGGCATCGACAATCCCGTCCTCTGCACGATTCGGATGTCGCGCCGCTTCATGCCGTCGCTGAGACGCCGCCGCCTCGATCTGCTCGCGAGTCACTTCGGGCTCTCACTCGAAGGCCGCCATCGCGGACTCGGCGACGCGCGGATGACAGCGGAGCTGCTCTCAATCTTCATCGACATGGCGATCAAGATGGGCATCACACGTCTTGACCGCCTGCTCGACGACCATCAGCGCGGTGCGGCCGGCCGCCGGATCGAGCGCCACGTGCCGCCCGAGGCGATCAACGCGATGCCGTCGGCGCCTGGCGTTTACATCATGCGCAACGAGCGCGGCGACATCCTCTACGTCGGCAAGGCGCGGCGGCTCAAGGAGCGGCTGTCGTCGTATTTCAACTCAGGAGTGAGCGCGAAGACGGCGGAGCTCATAAGCCACGTGCATCAGATCGAGACGCGCGTCACGCGCTCGTCGCTCGAGGCCGCGCTCGAAGAATCGCTGCTCATCCGCGAGCTCAAGCCGCCGTACAACCGGATGCTGAAGTCCGCGGCGCCGGCATACTTTATCCGTCTCGACATGATGGACGAGTTTCCGCGCCTCACGGTCGTGCAGAAGATGACGGCGAAGCGGGGCGTGATGCAGCTCGGGCCATTCCTCGGCCTGAGAAGCCTCGACAATTCCGTGCGCGCGCTGTCGCGAATCCTCGGCCTTCGCACCTGCGCGGGCAAGCTCGCGCCGCACGAAGATTTCTCGCCGTGTATGTATGGCCAGATCGGCCGCTGCGCCGCGCCCTGCAACCTGAGTATCGATGAAGCCGCCTACGGAGACCGCGTGCGGCAAGCGCTGCTGTTCCTGCGGGGGCGGAGCGGACCGATTCTGGGCACGCTGGTGAAAGCGCGCGACCAGGCCGCGAAGGCGCTTCGTTATGAAGAGGCGTCGCGCCTTCGGCGCGACCTCGAGGCGCTGACCACGCTCGCGCATCGCGCGAATCGCCTCAGCCGCGTCGTCACTGAGAACAATCTGGTGATCGTCACAGGCTGCGATGACGATCGATGGACGCATGTCGTGCTGAGTGGACGGCTCGCGATGTCACGCGCGCTCGATGCGCCGGATTCAGCACGCGAAGTTGCGGCGTTCATTGCCGAGAACTACGAGCGCATCAAGTTGAAACCCGTGGAGCGCGATGAACTCGAGCCGATGACGATCGTCGCGCGCTGGCTCAAGGAGCGCTCGCCCGACGAGGGCAGGGTGATTTATCTGTCCGGTTCCTGGCTCGATCCGGCGTTGCTTAACGCGACTGCCACGAGCTAAGGAGACTCCGCAACGGCCCTGTATGATCGCTCGCGCAGCGCTCGGAATGACAATTCGCTGTTACTTTAGTCGCCTGATTCAAATGACGGAATTAAGACTTGCGCCGAGCTTTCCTAGGCCAACCGCATGCGATGGTAAGTCAGATAGAGCGCGGTGCCGATCGAGCCGCCAAGCGAAACAAACAGATAAAATGCGATGAACCCGACCGCGGGATGCTGTCCTGTGCCGTGGAGCGACCAGAACATCACTTCGTTAACCGGCACCCAGAAGGCGTAGATGATCGCGAGTGGCAACACCCACGCACGCATGCGCCAGATGCCGAACGCATAGATCAGCAGGATGATTCCAAACAGGATGCCCGCCACGATGTTCGCCGCGAGCATTTCAAGTCTGTGCCCCAGGAGAACGAGGCCAAGATTAGGGTTTCTCGCGTGCTGAAGGGGCTTGGTGAAGTCCGAGATCGCGAGAATGACGAACAGGATCGTCATCAAGCTGAGGAACCATCCGCGGCGGGGCTCGCTGGTCGGCGTCGGTGCTGTAGCCATGTGCGGGACGCTAGCCGCGCGCCGCGCAACTGGCAACATCCCAGTTGGTAGAAACTGAAACGGCCGCGACGATTTCGCCGCGGCCGTTTTGTTGCAATCGCGAGCGGTCAGCCCTTGATGAAGTTCCTTATCGTCTTCACGAACGCCTCGGGCTGCTCGTACATCAGCATGTGACCGGCCTGCTTGATGGTCTCGAGCTTAGAGCCGTTGATGCGGCTCGTAAACTCCTTAGCGTAAACCGGCGGAATCAACCGATCCGATTCGCCCCACACAACAAGAGTCGGCGACTGGATGCGGTACGTGCGCTTCTTTAATCCGCGGTCCGGAATCGGCCACAGGAACTTGCTCGCTGTGGCGAGGCGCTTCACTCGTTCGACATACATTGTCTCGAGCGCTTTGAAGTCCTCAGGAATCGCGGTCATCATCTGCGCCATGGGAGACTTCGGATCGTGGAAGAGCAGGGCGCCGATCTCGTCGACTTGCGCGGCGAAGAAATCGGGGATCGGATGCGCGTCGAGCCAGAATCCCGCGGGCGCAGCGAGAATCAGCTTCTTCGCGCGATGCACATCGAGCGCCGCGATCTCCGCCGCCAGCATCCCGCCCATCGAATGACCGACGATATTCGCGGTCGGAATGCCGAGTTCGTCCATCAGTTGATGATAGAAAAGCGCGGCGTCGATCACATCATCGATATGCTCGGTGCCAGTAGATTCGCCGTAGCCCGGGAAATGCGGGGCGAAGACTTTGAAGTCCTTGCCCAGCTCCTCGAGGAAGCCGTCGATTCCCGTGTTGCCGCCGGCGCCGTGCAGGTAGAGCAGCGGCTCGCCGCCGCTGCCGAAAGTCTGCATCTCGATTGAGAACTTGCCGTTCAGAACGTTGACAGTTGTATTCATTTCGCCGAGCGGACCTCCTGTGAAACTCCCGTACGCGCCGACGTGCCGTTAGCAGTCTTCGATTCGAAGTGAACGGGCGCCGGTGCGGCGATCTCGTTCTGCGGCAGCCGCTTGGGCGACCACCGGTCTTCGAAGTCGCTCCACAGGTCGCGCATGTAGGGCATGACCTCCGTCGCAAAGAGACTCGTATTCTTGCGCACCAGCTCCGGCGGCATCGAACCGATCTGCATCAGCAACATCAGATGCCCGCAGTTGAGCATCTTCATCGCCTCGCGGAGGCGCTCGCGCACGGTCTTGGGCGAGCCCGCGATCACGTATCCCTGCTCGACGAAGTCGTTCCAGCCAAGCCCCTCGCGCCGCATCGCCGCGCGATCACCAACCTGGCCAAGCATTCCAGCCTTGATCGTTTTCACCGTGCGGTAGCCGGGCGCGTCGGCGAAGCCCTGATAGACGTGCAGGCATCGGTTGTAGAAGTAGTCCATGTGCGGAGCGTAATCCTTCTCCGCCTGCTCATCGGTCTCGGAGACCGCGACGACCTGCGCGAATCCCATGCTGTAGGGATTCATCTCCTTGCCCTTCTTCGCCATCACTTCCCAGTAACCGTCGGCGACCTTCTTGCCCGCGATGTACCCGAAGTAGGAGAGGAAGCTGTACTGGTAGTCGTGATCGGCGCAGAAGTCGTAGGTCTCGACCGAGCCGCCGCCGGGGATCCAGATGGGAGGATGCGGCTGCTGGATGGGACGCGGCCACAGGTTGACGTAACGCAGCTGCGTGTACTTGCCGTTGAAGGAGAACATGTCGCGCTCCTTCCACGCTTTCACGATCAGATCGTGCGCCTCGTAATACTTCTCACGGAGCGTCGCCGGTACCGCGCCGTAGCAGAAGTTGTCATCCATCGAGGTGCCGACAGGGAAGCCCGCAATCAATCGCCCGCCGCTGATGACGTCGAGCATCGCAAATTCCTCGGCGACGCGAATCGGAGGATTGTAGAGCGCGATCGAATTGCCGAGCACGACCAGGTTGGCGTTGCGCGTGCGCCGCGTCAGCGCCGCCGCCATCAGGTTCGGCGAGGGCATCATGCCGTAGGCGTTCTGATGATGCTCGTTGACGCCGAGGCCGTCGTAGCCCATCGCGTCGGCGTACTCGAGCTGATCGAGATAATCGTTGTAGAGGCGGTGCCCGACTTTGGGGTCATAAAGGTTGCGCGGAATATCGACCCACACGCTACGGTACTTCTCTTTGAAGTCCTCCGGCAGGAAGCGATAGGGCATCAGGTGGAACCACGTGAATTTCATATCCTTCTCCTTTGGACCGGCACGCCGAGTCAGGCGGGCGCGGACGCGACGAGCTGCTCCTCAATAGCC
>JASHQJ010000217.1 GCA_030037595.1 Candidatus Binataceae bacterium | reverse complement strand
GATAATCGCTGTCGAGCCGCTTCATCGCGCGGGCAACATCGTTGCGTTCAGATGAATCGAGCGACTCGCGTGGCGATTCGATTCCGGATTCCAGCGCGCGCCGCCTTCTTCTCGCCGCTCGCCTGATGAACGACTGCACCTTGCGATGCGCGATCGCGCAGGCGAACGTGAATAGCGAAGCGTCGCCGCGAAAGTAGGGAAGCGCCTCCGCGAGCGCGATAAAGGTTTCCTGCAGGAGATCCTCGGCGTCGCGCGGGTCGCCGCCGAGTGCGCTCCAGATGAATCGGTGAATCCGTTTCGCATAGGCGTCGAAAAATTCGCGAGCGGCATCGCCGTCGCCCGCCTTGAGGCGCGCAACAAGACTATCCTCGCCTTCGCCGCCGCTTTCGGCTGGCGCTCGTTTGGCAAGATAGCGCTGCACCGTCGGCATCGGAGGCGAGCCGGTTTCGTCGCTCCTGTTCAGCGCCGTTCTCAACCATTGGTCGCCGCGCGGCCGGAAAATCCGTCGCGGCAGGTCATGAAAATGACTTTTACAGCGGCGCAGGGCGCTATTCGATGCGCCCGACGAGGAACAAGAAACGGGCGCGATGCCGCGATCACTCGCGATACCGCGCCCGCTCGAATCAATCGATGCTCAGACGCTCAGATTGTAAAGCTCGGCCACGTTGTCGTGCAGGATGTACTCCTTCTCGCTCTCCGACAGGTTGGCGGTCTGCTTCTTCAGCACCTCTTGCGACCACGGCCAAGTCGAATCGCTATGCGGGAAATCGCTCGCCCACATCAGCCGATGAACGTTGCAGAGGTCCTTCAGTTGGAACGCGATGTAGTCGTCCTGGAACGTCGTGTACACGTTCTCGCGGAAATACGCGCTCGGCATCTTGCTGAGCTGCGTGCCGGTCAACCAATAGCGATGCCGGTCGTAGGCGTGGTCCATGCGGTACATATAATGAGGCACCCAGCCCGCGTCGGCCTCGACGCACACCACCTTGAGCTTCGGATGCCGCTCGAACACGCCGCCGAAGATGAACGTGCCGATGATGTCCTGGCAGCCGCGGATGATTGACATGAACGAGTTCAGCTTCGGCCCGCGGGTCTGGAAGTTATCGGTGCTGCTGGTGAGGATGTGGAAGCTGAGCGGCAGGCCGAGGTCGATCGCCGCCTCATAGAACGGATCGTAGATCGCGTTGTCGTAGTCCTCGAGCTTCGGATTCCCCGGCATCATGACGCCCTTCAGTCCGAGCTCTTTGATCTTGCGCAGATCCCCGATTCCTTCCTCGACTGAGCGCATCGCGGTCTGGCCCACGCCGATGAGCCGGTCCCGATGGCGATCGCAGAATTCCGCGATCCAGAGGTTGTACGCGTCGAAGCAGGCTTTCTTGTAGTCGAAGTCGCGGTGGTTGCAGAGGATCATGCCGACCGTGGGGTAGATGACCTCGGCGAACACGCCATCGCGATCCTGGTCCGCGAGCCGCGCGTCGGGGTCCCATCCGCCCCTGTGCAACTCTTCCCAACGCGCGCCCGTCGCGCGGAGCTCGCTCGCGTCCTTGCCCGCCGCGGCGGCCAGCGCCACGTTCACCGGGCGCGGAAAATCCTTGACCATGAAAACGTCGCCCAGCTTATCGTCGCGGACCATTTGAGGCGCCGAGTCCTTGTACTTGTGGTCGATACGATCCACGTACGTCTCGGGCGGCTCGGTGATGTGTGAATCAGCGGAAATGATGTGCTTGCGCATCGCTTGCTCCTCGATTGGCCTCGCTTCGTCGCGAGCGCCTGACCGGAAATGGCGAAGGTTTCGAAAATTCTAACACTAAACGATAGCAGAGATCACAACGCGAGGGCCGCAAAATCGCAACTGACTATTCGCGATACTTCATTCAATGGTTGCTTCGCATTCCAAGCCGTCGACAGAATCGCACATGGCCAGCAGCGTACAGCGCGCTTTCGACCTTGCCGCGGGCGACTATGATCGCGCGCGGCGCCGCCTCGTCCCCGGCTTCGACGACTTCTATCGGACCGCGATCGATTCGATTCCGTTCCAGCGCGATGACGAAGTCGACGTGCTCGATCTCGGCGCGGGAACGGGCCTCCTCTCGGCGTTCGTCGCTTACCGTTTTCCGCGCGCGCGGATCACGATGCTCGATATCTCGGACGAGATGCTTGCGCAGGCACGCAAGCGCTTCGAGCTTGGCGGCGATCGCTTCCGATTCGTCGTCAGCGACTATGCCGACGCGGTCCTTGACGGTTTATACGACGCCGTCGTGTCCGCACTTTCGATTCATCATCTTGCGGATGCGCAAAAGGCCGCGCTCTTCGGCCGCATCTATGCGGTGCTCAAAACGGGCGGGGCGTTCGTCAACGCAGATCAGTTTCGCGCGGCCACAAAGGAGCTCGAGAAGTCGCATCACGGGCGATGGCTCGCGCGGGTACGTGAACTCGGGGTGGGAGAGAAAGACCTGGCGCAGGCGCTCGAGCGGATGAAACTCGATCGCACCGCGACGCTCGACGATCAGTTGCGATGGATGCGTGAAGCTGGCTTCCGCGACACCGATTGCGCGTATCAGCACCTGATCTTCACTGTCTATTCAGGCAGGAAATAAATCACTTCGCTCCGCTGAGGAACGCGACCGCGTGGCTCGCCGCCGCCAGGTAAACAGGCTTCGGATTCAGCCCGTGTTCGCGCGCGCATGCCTCGCTGAACTTGATCGCATGCTCGTCGCCGCAGGCGATGGCGGCGTCGAAGAGATCCTCGATTGCGCGGTCGCCGATCCGCAGGGACTCGTTCGACGAGGCCGGCGTTCCGAACATCGAGTACAATGCGGCGCATGTTTGCCAGACGTATCGAAGCGCGAGGTCCGCTGTGCTGCGGCTCAGGTGCGGCGCAATCAACCGCAACGCAGACGGTCCCGTCACACTGTGGATGAAGACGATCGTCGTGAAAAAGTTTCGTGCGCTCGAAAGATAAACGTGTGCGAAAGTCTCGGTCAGATCGGAAATGAACGCCGAGCGATCGTCGCCGGGCGCCGCAAGATTGACCGCCGACGCAAACTCGTGGAACTCGGCCAGTGCGTCGAGTCCCTGCGTGATAAGTCCGAAGTTGCGTTTTCTGAGCTCACGCGGCGCAAGCGCAACGCGCGCGAGCGCTTCGGAAGCTGTTGAGGGAGCCGTAGGACGCGGAGAACCCGGCAATAGCTGGTAGCGCGCTGCCAGGTAGGCGAGGCCATCGGCCAGTTCCCCAAGGCGCGCCGGCGTCTCGCCATGCCCCAGGCTCCGCACAGCGTGGCCGACCCGAATCGCGCCATGGGTCGCTGCAGCCGCGATTCCGGGTGCAAGCCGCGCGGTCCAATCGTCGAGCACGGCAGCCCAAGGCCGCTCCTTCAATTGGTTGGCGAAAAAAGCGCTCCAGTCGGGAAAGCGATCGCCGTCGCCGAGCGCCTCACGCCAATCTCCGAGGCGTATTCGATTGTAAGCCGCTGGCCGCGGCTCGAGTTTGTCTGAATACTTCCGCGCCCATGAAACAACCGCGTCCGGACGGCCCATCGCGCAGAGCGCTTCTGAAGCCATCGGGCCGTGATTCGCGAGTCCGCCGCCGTATTCGCATCCGGCGGGACCAACGATCGCGAGCGCCTCATCTAGAACATCGTAGTTGATGGGAGTCATTGGGCGGCCGCCTCCCCGTCCTCGAAGATGCGCCCGCCACGGCTCAGCTTGAGCGCGATTTGATAGGTCTGCCGCT
>JASHQJ010000216.1 GCA_030037595.1 Candidatus Binataceae bacterium | reverse complement strand
CTCGGGCGTGTAAAATCCGCGCGCAGCCTGTGCCCGCGCGTTCGCCGCGATAAGCATCGAAGCAACGATAGCGAACGCCGCGCCGGCGTGGATCGTCTTCATGGCGTCCGCACCTACCTGCCTTTGAACTCCGGCGGACGCTTGCTCATGAACGCCTGCAGACCCTCCTGGAAGTCACCCGAGCGGAACAGCAGCATCAACTGCATCAGCACGTGATGCGTATGCGATTCGAAATCATCGCTGAGGCCGTGGCGATAGAGGCGCTTGATCGCGCGCACCGCGAGGGGCGCGTTGGACGCGATCTTTGCCGCCCATTCCTCCGCCACCTTCATCAGGTTGTCGTGCGGTACGACCCTGTTGACGAGGCCGAGCTCGAGCGCGTGCTCGGCGCTGATGTCATCGGCGATCAATCCTATCTCGCATGCCTTCGCCCATCCGAGCAGCCGCGGCAGATACCAGGTGCCGCCGCTCTCGGGCACGATGCCGCGCTTGGCGAATGCGGGCACGAGCTTCGCGCGATCGCTGATGATCCGCATGTCGCATCCGAGCGCGAGGTCGAAGCCGTAGCCAGCGGCGGGACCGTTGATCGCGCAGATGACGGGCAGATCGATGCGATGCAGCGTGACAGTCGGAATCTCGCGCGTGCTGACGTGCGACGCGCCACCGCCTGCGAGCCCGCCGCCGATGCCCTTGCCCGCGGCCGTGTCTTTCAGATCGAGACCGCTGCAGAAGCCGCGGCCCGCGCCGGTCACGATGATCGCGCGGACTTCTTTGTCGTCGTCGAACTCGGCGAGCGCGTCGCCTAGCATCGTGAGCATCTCGACGCTGATCGCATTCATGCGGTCCGGACGGTTGAGCGTAAGAAATCCGACGTGGTTGCGTTTTTCGATGAGCAGATCCGCCACTGACAAACCTCCTCGGACTGTTGCGCGCTCGAAGCAGCGCGCGCCAGCTGAGCCTAGCGTATCGCGGTAACGCTGACGAATGAGTAGAGCGCCGGTCCGCTCGACGCTGGCTCGATCGTAGATGCGCGTCGCCGCGCAACGTGGATTGTCGCTGCGTAAGCGCTTTTTCTGATCGATTTCGGCAAAAAACCAAAGTTCCTTGCATGCAACAGAATACTCACGCCGTTCATCGTCGCATCGGTGCGTCAGCGACCGAGTTGATGCAGATGGAGGAGCCGGAGCGCGAAGAGGAGCTGATCCAGAGCCGGGTGCGGCACATGGTCGGCAGCAATCATAAGCCCTACGACCGAATCTGGCTGAATCCCGGCTACGTTTACAGAATCCAGGAGCTCGAGCGCGCCGTTCTGCGCACGCTGGTGCGGAGCGGATATTCGAAGATCGAGAGTCTGAAAGTGCTCGACATCGGATGCGGCACGGGGCACTGACTGCGCGAGTTCGCCAAGTGGGGCGCGGCGCCCGACAATCTCTGCAGCGTTGACCTGATCGAGGAGCGGCTCGCGGCAGGGCGCCGGATGAGCCTGGCTGGAATGAGTTTCGAACTCGCCAACGCGGCCGCTCGACTGCCCCGATCGAATCGTCGATGTTGTGATGCTGTTCGGCTCGATGTGCCTGGTGTTCGACGAATGGGTACGCCAGAAGATCGCGAGTGAGGCCGTGCGCGTGCTGCGCGACGACGGCGTTATCCTGTTCTGCGATTTCCGCTACAAGCCGCCGCGTAATCACGATGTCCGCCCAATCGGGAAGCGGCAATTGCGCGCACTGTTTCCTCGCATGCCTATCGAGGCTCATCCGATCCAGCCGCTCCCGCCGCGCTTGAGAAAGGTCGGCCCATACACGCCGTTCATCAAGCGACCCGCTCGGCATGGTTCCGTTCATCCGCACTCACTACTTCGCGACGATACGGAAGCCCGCGTCGCGTATTGGATGATCGTGCTAGACTCCCCGGATGCTGACGATCTGGGGGCGGCGCAACTCACTCAACGTTCAGAAGGTGATGTGGCTCGTCGGGGAGCTGGGCCTCGAGCATCGCCACGTCAACGCCGGCGGCTCGTTCGGCGGTCTTGACGCTCCGGCGTTCCTTAAGATGAATCCGAACGGCCGCGTGCCCGTGATCGACGACGGCGGGACGATCGTGTGGGAGTCGCACACGATCATCCGCTACCTCGCGGCGCGGTATGCCTTCGGCACGCTGTGGCGCGAAATTCCTGCCGAACGATCGCTCGCCGACCGCTGGATGGACTGGGAGCTGGCCACGCTCCAGCCGGCGTTCATGGACTTGTTCTGGGGCGTCTATCGGACGCCCGAGGCGAGGCGCGACTGGCCTGCGATTCGTGATGCAACCAAGCGATGCGCGGACTGCTACCGGCGCCTTGACGATCATCTCGATGGCCGCCGCTATCTCGCGGGCGACGAGTTGACGATCGCTGACTTTCCGGCGGGAGCGACACTGTATCGATACTTCGAGCTGGAAATCGAGCGGCTGGCGCTGCCGAATGTCGAAGCGTGGTGTCGTCGCCTCGCCAAGCGTCCGGCGTATCGCGAGCATGTGATGATTCCGTTCGACGATCTGCGCGGCCGCCTCGAATACTGATGTGCTCGTTACTCAGTGCGTCGCGGGCGGCACCGGCGTGACGCCGAACTGCCACTGGTACTTTTTGTTGTTGGCCGTGAGCGATACGCGATAAGTCGCGCCCGCTTCGAGCGGAGCTTTCGGCACGATCACCACGGCACCGAATCCGTTCAGTGTCGCGCGCGCTGCGGCTTCGATTGCAGGATCGGGATTGAAGTAGGTGCTGGAATCGAAGCCGCACGCCTCAACCGGGCTCGCGGTCCCGTCCGGATAGATCCGCGCGAGTGAATAGTCGCCGAGCCTGATTTCGATAAAGCTGCCGAGCTGAAGTGTGATCGGCACGCCAATCAGTTTCGGATAGCCGGAGCACGCAGTGGTCGGGTCGGGCGTTTCCTGCGTCACCCACCTGAGCGCGAGCGTGGTGCCGTCGGGCGGAAATTGCACTTGGTTCCTATTCATCGTCGCGCCCCGGACGGGTGTCACGCCCGACTGCGCGTTCATCGCGGCCACGCAGAGTCCCGTGAGGCACCTCTGGCTGTAGCCGGCAGTCCTGAGCCGCGGACTCATCAGCGGCAAGCGATGGAAGGCGCCGCTCATCCAGTCGTCAATCGCCCAGTTCCAATTATCGATGTCGTGCGGCTTGCCGCGCCACGACACGAAGTCAACGTCACTGTGTGTCGCTGCGTTCAACCCCTCGTCGCTGTAGGCTGGCTTGCTGCTCGACTCCTGGTGCATCTCGAGGCCCGGCCAAGTGCCGCGAGCGATATCGGCGCCATAGTTGGTGATCAGGTATGCGACATGCTTCGCGTCGCCATCACTGAGCGCAGTGTCTTCGCGCACCGGCTCGAGCTTGGCCATCGCGCGGTACGAATTGAGCCGCTTCAACCACGGCGCCTCGAGGGCCTCGGAGAGGTTCACCTCGCCCGAAGGACTCGCGGCAGTTGATGCGGTCGAGGGTACGGCGTTCGGCGCTGGAGCGGCGCTCGATTCGGCGGCGGCGCCCGTCTTGAGAGCAGCCTCCTTGTTTGCGATCGTTTGTTTGATCGCTGCTTTTGCGGCGCGAATCGGATGCGGTCCGAAATAGTATCGCGCGGCAAGGAATCCTGCCACAAACATGACGGCGACGATTGCCAGCACAGTGATCGGGTTCACTCGCCGCCGTCGTGGAGCGGCCGCGTCACCGGCCGACAGAAATCCGAATCGCGCGCTACCGAATCGCACCTCGTCGCCGCGCCTGAGCGCGGTCGGGCGCGAGATGCGCCGGCCGTTGATGTAGCTGCCGTTGGTCGAGCCGAGATCGGTCAGGACGAACCGGCCGAGGCGGCGCGAGATCGTCGCGTGCCGCCGCGACACCGTGGTGTCGGTAAGGACTATATCGTTGCTGTGGTGACTGCCGATCGCGAGTGTGTTCTTGTCGAGCCGAAATTCGAGCTGCGGATGAACGCCGATCGAGACGAGCCGCACCCTGATTTCGCCGCCGTTCTCGGCTGCCTGGTTGTTAATCGCGGGCTCGGACTGCGATGCCATCGATTGCCAGCGCCGTCAACCGAGATTCCAGAAGCGGCCCACGCCCTGCCCCGCCCGCTCGAGCATCGGCATCGCACGGGCGCCGTCGAGAGGCGGCGCAATTGGTTCGTCGGCTTCGCGACCCAGCTCGTCGAGCACTGCACGGCCCGAGCCGGCCAAACCCTCGAGGTCGTAGCCGCCCTCCAGCGTGGCCGCGAGCTTGCCGCCGCACAGCTCGGCGGCGAGGCGTTTGACGCGCCGCGTCATCGCAGCGAAGCCATCTTCAGTCAGATTCATCGAGGCGAGCGGATCGCGAAAGTGGCCGTCGAAGCCCGACGAGATCAGTATGAACTCGGGTTTGAACTGCCGTGCGATCGGCTCAAGCAACCGGTCGCATACCGTCAGGTACTCGGCGTCGCCCCACTCCGCCTTCATCGTCGCGTTAACGTTGAAGCCAAGCCCCGCGCCGTAGCCCATCTCATGCAGCGACCCGGTGCCGGGATAATGCGGGTACTGGTGCATCGAAAAGTACAGCACCTCGGGCGACTCATAGAAGATGTCCTGCGTACCGTTGCCATGATGCACATCCCAATCGACGATTAGCACGCGCTTCAGGTTACGGCGGCGAATTAGCCACTCGGCGGCGATCGCGACGTTGTTGAAGAAGCAAAAGCCCATCGCACGGTTGGGCAGTGCGTGATGGCCCGGGGGGCGCACAATCGCGAACGCGTTGTCTGCCGCGCCATCGAGCACTGCCTCGGCTGCTGTGATTGCACCCCCTGCGGAAAGCATCGCGGTCGCGTAGGAGTCGCGGGAGGTATGCGTGTCGGAATCGAAGTCGAAACGATTCATCGTCGAGGTACGTTCGACCGTCGCGATGTAATCAGGCGAGTGACAGAACGCGATCTCTTCAGGCGTCGCAGGACGCGGGCCAAACATCTGCATCGCGGGACGCCGGATCGACTCGGCCATCTCGATCATCGCCGCAATACGCTCGGGGCGTTCAGGATGAGCGCGACCGGCGAAATGCTTGCAGTAAGCCTTGTCGGTGATGACCGCGGTTTTGAGCATCGTTGACTCCAACCTTAGGTGTTATGATTATGGCGGAGCGCGGGTTGGAAATCGCCCCCCGCTGCGAGAGATTGGGCGTGAGATTGCGATAGTTAGCCTAAGTAGCTTGGACCTTGTCGAGATAATCGTGCTCCTGGCGATCGCCCTCGTGGTGCTCGGTCCCGAGCGTCTGCCAGATGTGCTCCGCACCGCGGGTAAGGTGATGCGCGAGCTCAGGGCGGCCAGCAACACCGTGATGCGCGAGCTGACCGACGTGCTCGAGGAGCAGCCGCCGAGCATCCGGCCGGCGCGGCCCGCTCTGCCCGAAACCACCAAACCCAGCGAGCCCACCGCGAAAACATAGCCGGTTGCCCCTGACCGTGGCCAGCGACGAGATCAAACCGCCTACCCCCGACACGGAACCGTCGGGTGAATCGCGGATGCCGCTGCTGGAGCATCTGCAGGAGCTGCGCACACGGCTGATTTACTCGTTCTTCGCGATCGCGATCGGATTCGCCATCGCATTTTTCTTTGCCGACGATTTGTTCGCCGCACTCACCTGGCCGATACGCGAGGTATCGCACGGCAAGGTGTTGCTGATCGGCACCGGGGTAGCTGAGGCGTTCTTCACCAAGATCAAGGTGGCACTGATCGCGGGCCTCTTCATCGCAAGTCCAGCCGTTTTCTATGAAATCTGGAAGTTCGTCGCGCCGGGGCTGTACGAAACGGAACGCAAGCTGGCCAAGCCGTTCGTAATCTTCGCGACACTCTTTTTCGCGGCCGGCGGCTATTTCTGCTGGGCGGTGGTGTTCAAGGTTGGTTACGCGTTTTTCCTGACTCAGTACGCGAGCATCGGCATCACGCCGACGATCCGGATCAGCGAGTACCTCGCGTTCTCGGCCAAGTTGCTGCTCGCTTTCGCAACTACATTCGAAATGCCAATCTTCGCTTTCTTTCTGACCAAGCTGGGCATGATCGATTACACCATGATGTTGCACCACTTCCGTTATGCGGTGCTGATTATCTTCGTGCTCGCGGCGGCCCTCGCACCGCCGGACATGATCTCGATGTTCCTGCTCGCGGTTCCGCTGCTGCTCCTCTACGGTCTCAGTATCGGTGTGGCGTACTTCTTCAGAATCATCCCCGAGGCGAAGACCGCGGCGGCCGCGCCCGAGGGCAGTGGGACCGTTTGACCCAAGCCCGCCCCGAGCGCCTATAAATCCGGGAGCCTTGAAAGCCACGAAAGGATTGCGGCTATGGCCACACTGCTGACCTCACCACATGCGAGCGGCGCGCCCGGCATCGAACCGCGATGGACGCGCAGCGCCAAGGACGCGATCTGTACGGCATACTCGTCGGTCAGCCGTGTGTGGTTCACGGCCTCGGCCGGAGTGCTGAACGAGGTTTACTTCCCGACCATCGACCAGCCACAGATTCGCGATCTTCAATTTCTCATCACCGATGGCGAGACATTTTTTCACTCCGAACGGCGCGATCTGATTTCGAAAACCGAGTACCTCTCCGATTGCGGGCTGGGCATCCGAATTTTCAGCCATTCGCGAGATGAGCAATACAGCATGGTCAAAGAGGTCCTCGCCGATCCGCACCAGCCCGCGGTGCTGCTCAACGTCTCGCTCGAAGGCGATCCGGCGTTCCTCGAGAAGCTTCAGCTCTACGTGCTGCTGGCACCGCATCTAGCGGTCGGCGGATGGAACAACACCGGCAACGTCACAAAGATAGTCGGGCACGAGTTTCTGACCGCGCACAAGAACGGCAATTGGGTGGCGCTCGGCGCTTCGGCGCCGTTCGTCAAGAGATCCTGCGGCTACGTCGGCACGACCGACGGCTTCCAGGACATCCGGCACAACCTCACGTTGACCAACCAGTTCGCGACGGCGGTTGACGGCAATATCGCGCTGACCGGCGAGATCGATCTTCGCCATGGATACTCGTTCACCGTCGGACTGGGATTCGGCCGCACGTTGCATCGCGCGGTGACCACGCTCTTCCAATCGCTCGGCACGCCGTTCGAGGAGCATCGCGCGCGCTTCGTCGAGCAATGGGATCGCTCTGCGCGGCACATGCATCCGCTGGAAAAATGGTCGTGCGACGGCGGCCTGCTCTACCTCCGCTCGCGCGAGTTGCTGCTCGCCCACGAAGACAAGAGCTACCCGGGCGCGATGATCGCGTCGCTCTGCATTCCGTGGGGCGAGGCCAAGAGCGACGAGGATCTCGGCGGCTATCACCTGGTGTGGACGCGCGACATGGTCAACAGCGTGACGGGACTGATCGCCTCGGGCGACACCGCGACTGCGATGCGCGCGTTGATCTATCTCGCGTGTTCACAGCGGCCCGACGGCGGCTTCCCACAGAACTTCTGGATCGACGGAGAACCCTACTGGAACGGAATCCAGCTTGACGAAGTGGCGTTTCCGATCATGCTCGCGTGGCGGCTTTACAAGCACAACGCGCTCCATGACTTCGACCCGTACCCATTGGTACGCGCCGCTGCGACCTATCTGATCGCGCATGGCCCGGCCACGCCACAGGAGAGATGGGAAGAGAACAGCGGTTATTCGCCCTCGACGCTGGCAAGCAACATCGCCGCGCTGATTTGCGCCGCGTGCTTCGCACGCGTCCGCGGCGACGAGACCACGGCTCAATATCTCGGCGAATACGCCGATTTCCTCGAATCGCATGTCGAAACCTGGACCGTCACCAATCAAGGCACGCTTGTCCCGGGCATCAAGCGCCACTACGTCAGAATCAATCCGGTGAGCGTGGGCGATTCAAATCCCGACGAGACGCTCGACGGCAAAATGGTGGGAATCGCCAATCGCCCGCCAGGCACGCAGTATCAATTCCCGGTCGCCGAAATCGTTGACGGCGGTTTCCTCGAGCTGGTCCGTTATGGAATTCGCAAGGCCGGCGATCCTTTAATCGAAGATTCGCTCCGCGTAATCGATCGTGCAATCAAAACCGATTTCCCCCAGGGACCATGCTGGCGGCGCTACAGCCACGACGGCTACGGCCAACGCGACGACGGCGGCCCTTTCATCGGATGGGGCCGCGGGCGGCCATGGCCGCTGCTGACCGGTGAACGCGGACACTACGAGCTCGCTGCGGGCCGCGACCCGCGTCCGTATCTGCGCGCGATGGAGCAATTCGCCAACCGAACCCAACTGATTCCCGAGCAAGTGTGGGATGCCGACGACATTCCGCACGCGCTCCTCTATCGCGGAGGACAGACCGGCAGCGCCACGCCACTGATGTGGGCGCATGCGGAGTACCTGAAGCTGCTGCGCTCGACGGCGGACGGCACGGTGTTCGATCTGATCCCCGAAGTGTTCGAACGTTTCGCCGGCTCATCGCGCAAGCGGCGCGCGATGGAGGTCTGGAAGCACAACCGTCAGGCGCGCACGATTGAGGCGGGCGGCCTTCTGCGCATCCAGGCGCTCGAGCCGTTCCTGCTCCACTGGAGCCGCGACGGCTGGAGGACGGTGCAGGATACCCAGGCGACTGCGACCCCACTTGGCATCGAGTACGTCGATATCGACGTGCCACCCGACGTGCACATACCAATCAAGTTCACCTTTTACTATGCCGCAAAGGATAAGTGGGAAGGACGCGATTTCGAGGTGCAAATCGTACCCGCGCGTTCCGCTTGATCATGCCAGGCGGCGAATCTGGAAGCGTTCAGTGAGTGACGCGAGCAGCGCCTCCACCTCGCCGCGGGCCTCGGGCGCGAAATAGATTCTCAGCCGATGCGTGCGCGGATCCTCCGTGCGAAGCGTCGCGAGGTTGTCGTACGACTCGACAATCGACTTGAACCTCACGATCTCGCTCGGCGGGATCGCGATCAGCATGCTCTCGAAATGCGGCGCCGGCTCCATCTCGGTTTACTGTTCCATCCTCGCACCATAGATTCTACTCGATGACGCTCGCGCGAGTCCTGTTCGTAACCGGCAAAGGTGGAACCGGCAAGAGCACCGTGGCCGCGGCGCTCGCGACGACACTCGCGCGGCGGCGGCCAACCATTCTCGCCGACCTCGACGGACGCGGCGCGGCGGCGGCGCTTTTCGGTGCGCGGCTTAGCGGCGCGGAGCCAGTCGCCGTCAGCCACACACTCAGCCTCGTCGCGCTAAGCCGCGAAGGGGAGCTCGAATCCTTCATCGAGCGTATCGTGCCGGTGCGCGCGATCTCGCGCCGCATGCTGAAGAGCCGCACCTTCGCTTACGTTACCGCCGCGCTGCCGGGGCTCGAAGCATTCCTGCTCCTGGAACGGCTGAGAATCATGGGGGGCGACGCTGCGCTCGAAGATCGCTACCTCGTAGTGGACGCGCCCGCATCCGGCAGCGCCCTCGAGTTGCTGTCCGTGCCGTCAGGATTGAGAGGCGTTGCGCCGGGCGGATTGC
>JASHQJ010000023.1 GCA_030037595.1 Candidatus Binataceae bacterium | reverse complement strand
TAGGTGCCCCAATCGGGATGGTGGCCTTGCCGCGGATCGGCGTGCTCGAAAAGCGCGGTGCCGTCGAAGCGGCCGAGGCTGAATTCGTCCTTGGGGAAATGTGCCGGCACCCAGTCGAGAATCACGCCGATGCCGCGCTGATGCATTTCGTCGATGAAGAAACGCAGATCGTCGGGATTACCGTGACGCGAGGTCGGCGCAAAGTAACCGCTCACCTGGTATCCCCATGAGCCGCTGAACGGATGCTCCATCACGGGCATCAGCTGCACGTGTGTGAATCCCATCTCATTCACGTACTCGCCGAGCGCCGTCGCGATCTCGCGATACGTCAGCGATCGATAGTTCTCTTCGGGGACGCGCCGCCATGAGCCGAGGTGCACCTCGTAGATGCTCATCGGGCTTCGGACCGCTTCGCGCACCGCCCGCGCTTCCATCCATTCCGCGTCGTGAAACTCGTAACTCGATTGCCACACGCGCGAGGCAGTCGCCGGCGGCGTCTCCATCAACTGGCCGAATGGATCGGCCTTGAGCAACAGCGATCCATCGTGGGTGCGAATCTCGTACTTGTATGCCGCGCCGGGCGTAACCCCGGGAATGAAGACTTCCCACACGCCCGAACTCCCGAGCACGCGCATCATGTGCAGCCGCCCGTCCCAGTAGTTGAAGTCGCCCGCGACGCTGACGCCGCGGGCGGTCGGCGCCCACACCGCGAACGAGACGCCCGCGACGCCGTTGATTTCGCGCACGTGCGCGCCGAGCTTGTCATAGGCGCGCTCGTGCTTCTGCTCGCTCCAAAGATACAGATCGAGCTCGCCGAGCGTCGGCAGGAACGCGTACGGGTCGACAATCTGAAACGGCGCGCCATTCGGATACTGAATCTCGAGACGGTACGGAAACGCTTCGCGGCGCCCTTCGATCGTCGCCTCAAAGAGCCCACCCGTATGCTCGGTCATCGGATGCGGAGGCGCGCCGTCAATGAGCACCGCGATGCGTTCGGCGCCCGGGCGGAAAGCGCGCACGTACACGCGATTGCCGTCCGGGTGGATACCGAGAATGGAATGCGGATCGTGATGCACGAGCGCGAGCAGGCGCTCGACCTCATCGCGCCGCAGACTGGATTCGAAGTTTTCTGAACTCATGCTGGACAGGTTGATAACGCGGCACTGGAAAATAGGGCCGCGCCCTTTCAGGGGTTGCTGTATCGATGAGTCTAGACGATGAGAAGGTTGGGCGCGAATCGCCGCGCCCGACTACCACGCCTACCTTGCTCGATGGTTGAATTGTGACGCCTTGCGCCGAGCACCGTTTTTCGCGAAGCGGAAGGTCGACTCGATTGCGTCATAGTCTGCACGCCACGCCCTTCCTTCGCGTTGAAGTAACCCCGCGGCAGCAAGGGCCCCAACATCTTCGTGAACGCGCCGATAGTCGCGGCCGAGCTCGATCGAAAGTGCCCTGATACTCGCAGCCGGTCTTCGATGAACGTGCTTCAGTAATTCCCAGCGTTTCGGCGTTAGCACTGATAGCAATCCTTCAAGGTTCTGGAACGACAGATGCCGCTCGCGAACCCTCTGCCCCTTCTCCAATCGATGCCAGGCGGTTATGAACCGCCGTCCCTCGAGGCCGTCGCCGACGTGGACTTCTAATTTTTGATTAATGCGCTTCATTGCGATTTCCTCTGCCGAATCATCTCTACGTCTTTCAGCAGCTCATCGATGAGCCGTTCAACGGTTGAAAATCGATAAGGCAGCTCGCAGTCAACGTAATAACGATGGTCACCCTTTCGTTGTTCGTGTCGTATGCGACCAACCGTTCGCGCTCTTTTCCGTAGTACAACCAATACTTCAGATTGTGTCGGCTGCCGCGGACCGGCGCTCGAACCACATGGATCTTGATTTCAAGTATTGCGCCGTCGTCAAAATAGCGCTTTTCGTAGTAGTCCGGTTCGCGTCTTCGCATTCGCGTCCCTCGTAAAACGACAAAAGAGACCTCAGGCGGATGATGATGCGTGCAAATGACATATGTCATCATACGCCATAACAGTTCGGGCATGGGAGATTTGACCGTGGCATCAGATGGCACACGAAATCAGGCGACGCCGTTCGATCCGATGATGGGCCAGCTCGAAGTTATCGAGCCCGGCCTCGCGATGTTTCACGGCTTCGCTAACGTCGCTTTCGCATACGGCCGCGGAGAGATGCTCGCGGTTGACACCAGCTCACGCGCGATGGGCGCGATGGCGGTCAAAGCGATCCGTGAGATCACCGACGAACCGTTTGCCTTTCTCATCTACACGCACGGCCACGGAGATCACGCCTTCGGCACCGACGCTTTCCTCGAAGACGCCGCGTCGCGCGGCTTTCGCCGTCCGAAAATCTGGGCCCACGAGGACGTGAGCGGCCGATTTCACCGCTATGCGATGACGCGCGGATGGCAAGCGCAAATCAACCAGCTTCAGTTCGGCGCTCGCGCGCCAGTTGACGGAATCTTCGACGAGAAATCGCTCCGCTACGCCGACCTCGCCTATCGCGATTACCAGATGCTCGAGTTGATGGGCGAGGCCGTCGAGCTGCATCATGCGCGCGGCGAAACTGACGATGCGACCTGGGTCTGGATGCCGACCCGGCGAACCGCGATGATCGGCGACCTGATCGTCTCGTCGCTGCCCAATACCGGCAACCCGAACAAGGTCCAGCGCTTTACGCTCGGATGGGCCGAGGCGCTGGAGGCAATCGCACGAAAGAGGCCGCGCTACGTGCTGCCCGGCCATGGCCCGGCTTATCGCGGCGAGGAGGCGTGTCAGGAACTGCTAATAGAGACAGCGCATGCGCTGCGATTCATCCACGATGAAGTCGTTAGGCGCCTCAACGCAGGTCAATGGCCGGTCGAAATCGTCGAGGCAAATATCGAACTGCCTGCCGATCTTGCGGCCAAGCCGTTCCTTGCGCCGATTTACGGCTGCGTTCCATTCGTGGTGCGCGACGTGATTCGCTGCTACGCCGGATGGTGGTCGGGGGAGCCGTCCGCGATGTTCCCTGCGCCGCGTCGTGAGCGTGCCGCGGACATCCTCGCGCTATGCGGGCGCGATGCGGTACTCACGCGGGCGCGGATGCTTCGCGATGAAGGCAATCTGCAGCGGGCACTCGCGCTCGCGGAGACCGCACTGAACGCTGACGCGTGCGATCGCGAGGCAATGGAGCTGAACGCCGATATCCTCGAGAAGCTCGCGGCGCGCGAGCGCTCGTTCATCGCGCGCAACTTCTTCGCCGGCGCCGCCCGCTCGCTCCGCGATCGCTTGAAGTGACCGCCCTCACTCACAGAGGCGCGCTCTTCTTTCTCGTCATAATATTGACCCCGCCCGGGAGCACTCTGCCTTTTGTCAGGGCCCATTCGCCACGCTCTTGGGCGCGACGAAGCGTCGACTACGGCTTCGCGGGGCGCTGCGACGGATCTTTCTTCTTGCGCGGGGAGCGTTTGCGTGGCATCGCTGCTTTGACCGCGCCATCTGCGGCGCCGCCGGGCAAGGCCACCACCGTGACGGGTGGGCGCGGCTTTCGAATCGAGGCGACGACATCTGCCAGCTCAATCGCGGGATTACTGCGCGCACCCGCGCTCTCGATCTCGATCTCGCGCGCGATATCGCTGAGCGAGAGCATGCCAACCAGCTTGCCCTGATCGTCAACTACCGGCAGCCGATGCACCTTCGCGTCGCGCATCAGTTTGAGGGCGAATGATACGGAATCGTCCGGACCGCAGGTGATGACTTTCTTGCTCATCATAGGCTCGATCGCGATGTCGAATAGCGGCCGACCCTGCGTGTACGTCGCCATCGCGAGGTCGCGATCGGTGACGATGCCCACCACGCGCGTCTGTTCGTCAACGATTGGAACGCATCCGCAATCGTTCTCCCACATGATCTGCGCCGCGCTGTTGATCGACCTGTCAAGCGGGCAGAATTTGACCGCGGCTGTCATCACTTCAGATACTTTGTTTTGATTCATCTGTCGTCCTCCTCATCGAAAAAGCGGCCGGCGCTCATCGGCGCCTCACCAGGTCGTGAAGGGCCGCCTGGAAAGATTCGAATTGTAATAGCGCGGATCGTCGGTCACTTCGCGGCCGATCCATTCGGGCAGCTCGACGGCTTCATCTTCCGACGCCAGCTCGACTTCGGCAACGACCAGTCCCTCGTTGGCTCCCGCAAACCGGTCAACCTCGAAGATATGTTTACCGACCGGAATACGATAGCGCGTTTTTTCGATCGGCGGATGCTCACACAGGTGATTGAGTATCTCCTGTGCATCCTCGAGCGGAATTGCGTACTCGAACTCGTCACGCGTCGCACCCTTGGTCGGACCCTTGATCGTGATGAATCCACGATCGCCATAAGATCGGACGCGGACCGAATGATTCGCGCCAGATGAAATGTAGCCTTGCTTGATTGGGACCCCCGCCGCGAGGCTCAAGAAATCGCACGATTTGACGAGGAACTTCCGCTCGATTTCCTTAGCCATCGATGAAGGTGCGCGATGTAGAAGCGCCCGCGCACACACAGTTTACGTTCTTTGCACGATATCCCAAAGCCGACCGCGCCTCCCGGCAAATTCAGGCGCGTAGCGAAAAGAAAATCCTGCGTGCTCAGGCAGCAGAGGCCGCGTCGGCCCATTTCGGCGTGAGACCGATTCTCCGGGCCGCGTCGAGCACACGGCAGGTCTCGCCAAGATCGGTGAAGGCGACGCCCCGCACCGGCATCACGGCGAGATTCACGGGACACGACGCGAGCACATCGTAGGCGAAGCTCCTGACGGGCGCGGCGTCGTAGAGGCGCTCGACAGCCTCGCGCTCGGCTGCTGTGCCAAGCAGATGGCGCGCGGCGGCAAAGTCGAGGTAGAGCTCCGGCTCAGCCATCATAATGAGTGCGAGCAGGGTCGAGAGGCGCGCGACGATGACGCAACTATTCCAGAGACTGCCGCGGCGCATCAGGTCGATGGCGGCCTCGTGCTTAGGCGCGGCGACGAAGTTGCGCACCGAGCTGATTGCGAAGCTGCCCGAGATCATTGCGGGTCCCGGCTCGATCCATCCGTAAGATGTCTCCGGCGCAAGCGCCGCCATCCCAAGCATCACGGTAAGTTCCGGGCGTCTCGCGACAATATCGAAGGCGGCGCCGACGTGGCGCATGAACTCGCGTTCGTTGCTGAGGAAGTGATCCGAGGGCATCACGGCGATACTCGCGTCCCGGCCATCGGCCGCGATTCTGAGTAGCGCGTAGAGCAAGGCCGGCGCGGTCCCGCGATTGGAGGGTTGAACCACGAGGTTACGCGCCGGCACGTCGTTCACCAGCGGAGCGTAGAATTGCTCGTGCTTGCGCGACACCACCAGCATCGTATCGTCCGTGGAGATCGCAAGCCGCGCGCGCCGGCGCGTGTCGGTGAGAAGCGCCTCCGAGCCGAGCAGCGCACAGAACTGTTTTGGAGCGTCCGTACCGGTGATCGCGCGGGTAAGGGGCGCGAGGCGAGCGCCGTCGCCGCCCGCCATGATCACGGCACACCGCCGATCACGACCTGATGGTTTGTTCTGGACGATCATCGGTCAACCTCCAACCTTCGGGTCGCGACCGACTCGGCGCCTAAGCGCGACGTGTGAAAGGCCGGCTCGCCCCGCTCATCCCATCCTCACCTGACCGATACCCTGAAATGCTGCCACGCGCCGCGCGCGCTTACGGGCTGAGCGTCCGGCGCGGACGACCTGGCGGCGACCCACCGATCTGAGCTGCTTGGTCGGCAGATCGCGCGGCCCGATTAACTTGAGCTGCCGTCGCAGCGAGCTGGGCTCGATGCTGAGAACATCGCAAACCGCCTCGAACGAAAACGGATGACGCGAACCTTCACGCGCCTCGAACCAGGCCGATACTTCCTCGAACTGTTCGCGGTCCGAACGCCGCGTTGATTGAACATTCTTGACGTAACAGCGGATGGCATCCTCGAGGACGGCAAATACAAGCCGGGTTTCGCCGTCGAGTGAACCCTTACGCCGGGTCAGATCGTAGAACTGAACGGGAACGAGGAAGTCAGGTTCGAAACGCGAATTCAGCCAAGGATCGGGTTGTGCCACCTCCTGCATGACGAGGCCGCCCGAAGAGAAACCGCTACTGAATTTTTCTGCTCCCACGAAGTCCATTTATGTTAGGTCTCCTCTGCTGCTTCCTTTCACCAACATCCTGCGGGTCTCAAAAGACCTTCGAGCGCCAAAGCATCGCTTGTGCCAAGGTGCTGGGTTTTAACTTATTCGAGCCAGGACTGAGGAATAAGCCGCGATTTTACTGCCGACTTTTGAATCGAAGCCTCCCAGAACCGAAGATTCCACGAATAGAAAATAGGCAGGTGCCGCCAAAGATGGCGGTCGTGGTTGACGAGCCAATGGCGGCCGTTTCATTCGCGGATTGGGTGACTGGCAAGGCGGCGGCGGCGACAGCTTCTCTGCGGCCTGCGCCCTCGCAAAAAGGGACAGCAGGTGGAACGTCGCTAATGGATATTGCCTAGGTGGTAAAAGTGCAGGATCTGCTTAATCTATTGAAATCAAAGGAGAATTTGACGCGATCGATGATGGCTCGCGACTTGCTGCCTTCGACACCGCGAGGACTAATGACGTTGCTTGCGGGCTAATCACACCGATGAGTCAGTCGCCGAGTGATTATATTTTGACCCAATCATCGAGGAGCACAGTGATCAGCCCGCTTTCAATCGATTCCCGCCGCATGCGGCTTACCAAAGGCACAGAGCGGAAGATCGGGCGTAAAGCGGGCGGCCTGCATGACTTCTTCGAGCCGGTCACCCGATGTGAAGTGACGCTCAAGGGGCGCATCAGGATTTCCGTGCCCAGCGAGCAGAAGGTCGTCAGCAACGAGAGCTCTTACCAGCTTGAGGCGGCTATTCACGAGGCATTCGATGCCGCGGGGCGATGCTTAGGCGATGCTTAAAGGATTATGCGCGTGATTGCGCGATTTAACGAAGGCTCAATAGAGAGGCACGCTCATTTCGCCTCCAAACGCTCTGACCAGGAGATAGATAAGGAAAAGTGATTCATTCAGTTGAGATTCGAAACGAGACCAACCGTGAGCGGACGCTCCGTGCATTGTTGACTCATCAGCGTGACGAAATTCTGGCGCGGCTGACGGATTCCCGCGGGTACGATAGCGATTCTCCCGCCCAAAGCGGCGACGAGATGGACGTAGCTCGCTCGCTGGCCGAGGCTGAAACTCGCGCCTTCCTGCTAGATCGCGAGGAGTCGAAGCTGCGCGCTATCGATGCTGCCCTGGCGCGGCTCGAGCGCGGCGATTACGGCGTCTGCGGCAACTGTGGCGAGGACATTCCGCTCATCCGGTTGAAGGCCGTGCCGTTCGCGAGTTACTGCGTCGATTGCCAGCATGAGCGCACGCAATTGATGCGCGAGCGGACCGGCGGACCGACCCGCGGCTTCCGCAAGGAATGGGTCGAAACCGACGACTCGGAAGCTCAGGCCAAGAATGCCAAAGCGCATCTGGCCGAAGACGATGACTCCAGCTCGATCCTGGTGGACAGCCCCTTCGGTCCTGACCAGGATGAGCTCGAGCTTCACGAGGAGCCGCGCCGAAAGCGCGGGCGTCCACGCAAGCATCCGGTCGCGGCGGCTCGATGAACTAGTTAAACGGCCGTGGATTGTCTCCACGGCCGTCGATGATCGCGCGCGTAGCTTACGATGCTCCGATTGGTGCGCGGCCGATTTCGGCACGGTTCGACGATCGGATGCCGCCTCTTCTGCCGAATTGGACAGACTATTCCTCAAAATCTCGCCTAGAGTACGAATATCACGCCACGGCATAGCGATTGCCGCCGAAGTCCATCGCCACGCTCCGCCTCGGCTCGCCACCACGATTCGCATCTCTGGGCAAGGGGTGGCGAATGAACCTGCTGCTGGTCGAAGACAGCTGCCGATCGTCTGTTGATGCACAATCGGCTGCGCCGAGCGTCTCTTAAGGCGCAGATAGCGATCGCCGACGACGCCCATCAGCTCGCCGACCTTCTGCACGAAGATGAATGCCCGTAGTTGTCGCTGACCATTGGCTTGGTTGGAGCGACGGGTTGTCAGTGCTCCAGCGCGTCAAGGAAAAATGGCCTCGAGTGCGCGTAATAATCCTCACCGGCAACGGCGGCGAGGAGGTCGTAGCCGAGGCTTTCAAGTTCGGACTCTATCACTACCTGCTCAAGCCTGACGGCTTGGACAATCTGGTTGACGTGGTGCACGCCGCCTTCGACAGCAAGGCAGGCGAAGAGCATCACGAGCTTACGGTCGCCCTGATCCAGTCGTTGCCGGACGCGATCTCCTGCGTTGATGGCGAAGGCAAGATTTCCACATGGAACGCGGCGGCTGAGCAACTGTACGGTTACTCGGCTGAGGCTATCATCGGCCGCACGGTCGAAATCCTGCCTCCTCCTAATGCCCGCTTACGAGAATTTGCAGCGATACGAATCGGCGCGCCGTGGCGAGAAAGTTACTCATTTCGGAACAACCATCCTCAAAGCTGACAGCTCGCCTGTTGGCGTTACGATGTCGATAATCCCGGTATTGAGCGGTCCAGACGTGATCACTATCGCATGCATCGCGTCGGCGCAGGGCAGCGTAGGCCTCGAGGCAAAGCCTGCCACCGCCGAGGTGGTTGACCTGGCATCGCACATACGTCGAAAATCGACTCCGACGCCGATCATGCCCCGCTAAGCCTCCTCCTTTGCCGCGATCCGCCTGCCTCCGGACCAGCGCTAGCAGTCTGCGGCACGCTATGCCTATCCTTTTCTGGCTCGGGCTCCCACGGCCCGAGCCCGACCTGCATTTCATCGGCAGGTCCCCGGCAAGGCGTGAAGACAGGCTTAATCAGTCATACGGGACGACCTCATCCGCATCCGGCTCGCCTCGCGATTCGATACGCTTTGGCCGGAATAGTCTGGGTTGCGGTTTCCGAGTATCTGCTTGCGGCGCTGCCAATCCATTCGCTCGTGCTTAACCGCCTCCTGTTCGTCAGTGTCACCACCGTTCTGCTCTTCATCGTCGCAAGCCGTTACGCTCATACACTGCAGTTCTCGGTGGCAGTGCGTGACGAGGCCTTGGCGCGGGCGCGCGGCTACTTCGAATCTTCCGTTGAAGGAATCGTCACCGCCGACACCGAGGGTCTGATTCGACAGGTGAATCCGCGCGCGCAGGAGCTATTCGGCTACCGCGAGGTCGAACTCCTGGGCCATCCAATCGAGGTGCTGCTGCCGGAGCGCTACCGCCAGAATCATCCTGCGCTCAGGGAAGCGTTCCATCAGGAAGGCCGCTCGCGTGCGATGGGACTCGGGCGCGAAATCATCGCGATGCGGAAAGACGGCAGTGAGTTCCCGGCCGAGGTCACCGTCAATCACGTGCCGACGCATCGCGGCGATCTTGCGATCGCGTTCGTAAGCGATATCACCGAGCGGCGCGCGATGGAGCGCGAGGCGCGCCGCAGCGAAACCCTCAACGCGCTCGGCGCAGTCGCGACCGGAATTGCACATGAGCTGAACAATCCGCTTGCGGTGATCGCCTCGCGTATCGAGGTGATGTTGATGCCGGGGCAGGAGCTGCCGCCGGAACTGCGCCAAGACCTGATGGTCTTGCAGCGCAACGTCGAGCGTGCAAGCCGCATCTCGCAGAACTTGCTATCACTGGCGCGGCAGCGGCCGGGCGTGCGCCAGCCGCTCGACATCAACAAGGCGATCGAGGAGGCGATTCTGCTCCTCCGAAGCGATTCTCGCGGGGCACGGCTTGCTTTCGAGCTCGATCTCGATCGCACTTTGCCCGAGGTGGTCGCGGAACCAACGAGTCTCGAACAGGTCCTGATCAATCTCGTGTCGAACGCCCGCGATGCGGGCGCGACGCATCTCGCGATTCGAACTGCGTCCGACGCGGCGCGTCCGGGCAATCTCGAGATCAGTATCGCCGACGATGGCCAGGGAATCGCGCCGGCCGCGCTCGAGCGTCTTTTTCAGCCGTTCTTCACCACGAAGCCGAAAGGAACAGGACTTGGGCTATGGCTCAGCCGCCGCATGATCCAGGACCACGGCGGCAGCATGGAAGTGAAATCGGAGCTTGGCAAAGGAACGACCTTTACCATCCTGCTGCCAATCCGCGAGACGACTGCCGCTCTACATGAAGGCGACGCGCATGCCGGAAAGTGACCGTGACGGCAACGGCAAGGCGCCTCGCGCGCGGATTTTGCTGGTTGACGATGAACGCGACCTGGTCGATGCCTACACGCGGCTACTCGCGCGCGCGGGTTTCGACTGCCTGGGGGCATTCGACCACGATCAGGCGATTACGAGGATCGAGACCGAAGCCTTCGACCTGATGATCACTGATCTGAGTCTGCCGCGGCGCAGTGGCCTTGAAATAATTCGCCGCGCGCGGAGTGGCTCGCGCCCCATGCCGGTTATCGTCATGACAGGACATAACACGCCCGATCTGAATGCGGCGGCGCGCGACGCAGGCGCCGAGACCTGCCTGTTGAAGCCGGTTTCGATAATGGAACTGACGCTCGTCATTCGCGAGACGCTCGCACGCCACGCGAAGTAGCTTCGGGCGCGCCTCCCAACACGTCAATCGCGGGCGAGGTTGTCGA
Organism: Candidatus Binataceae bacterium; assembly: GCA_030037595.1. Classification (GTDB taxonomy): domain Bacteria; phylum Desulfobacterota; class Binatia; order Binatales; family Binataceae; genus JASHPB01. The sequence goes on along the minus strand of JASHQJ010000023.1, from coordinate 4,815 downwards.
AGATGCATCCTTCGCGGCGGCTCGCCGTTTGTTTTCTCTCCCTGACCGGGGAGAGAGAATCAGAAGTCGACTGATGTGCAGTGCCAGCGCGCGCGGAGGTTTGCGCTACTCGGCGTCGGCGGATCGGAGCGCGGAGCGCAGCGAGCCCGGGATGCGCGCAGTATGCTCCGGCGAGACCATCAGCTTCCGCGTCTGCTCGTTGTAGAGTTGTGCATAGACGCCGCCGGTCTTGAGCAGCGCCGCGTGCGGCCCGACCTCGACCACGCGCCCGTGGTCGAGCACGACGATCACATCCGCATCCACCGCGCTCGCAAGGCGGTGCGCGATCAGGAACGACGTGCGGCCTTTCATCAGGCGGCGCACCGCGTCGTGAATCAGGTTCTCGACCTCTGAGTCGAGACCCGACGTCGCCTCGTCGAGAATCAGGATGGGAGGATTCTTCAGGAACACGCGCGCGAGCGCGAGGCGTTGGCGCTGTCCGGTCGAGGGGCGAACGCCGCCCTCGCCGATCATCGTGTCGAGCTTGGTCGGCAGCGATTCGACGAAGTCGCGGATATTCGCCTGTTCGAGCGCGCGCCACACCTCCGCGTCGGGCGCGCCGGGCCTGCCGTACTGCACGTTCTCGCGAATCGATGCGCTGAAGAGCACAGCGTCCTGCGGCACGATTCCGATCGCGTCGCGCAGCGATTTCAGCGTCACGGTCGAGATGTCAGTGCCGTCGATTCTGATCCGTCCCGAGTCAGGCTCGTAGAATCGCGGCACCAGGCTCGCGAGCGTGGTCTTGCCCGCGCCCGAGCGGCCGACCAGCGCGACCGTGGTGCCCGGCGCGACGCTCAGGTTCACGTCGTGCAGAATCATGCGGCGCGCACCGCCGTCGAGCGGCTGATAGCCGAAGTTCAGATGCTCGACCTTTACCTCGCCGCGCGCGACGCTGAGCGGCCGCGCATCAGGCTTGTCGTGAACCTCGGGCGTTTCATCAAAAAACGTGAAGATTCGCTCAATCGCGGCGAGCGAGCTCGCGACGATACTCGACAATTCGGAGAAGCGCTGCAGCGGCAGATAGAGTGCCGACAGGTACGCGTAGAAGGCGACCATCGTGCCGAGCGCCATCTTGTGCCGCAGGATGAACAGCGAGCCCGCCCAGATCACCACCAGCGGCGCGGCGCGGGTGATGAACTCGGTGTACATCTGATGCTCCGACGTGAGCCTCACGTTTTCGATCGTGAGGTCGTAGAGCTCCGTGGTGCGATCGAAGAAGCGGCGCGCCTCGAGGTCCTCGCGCGCGAACGATTTCACCGTCGCCATCCCGGCGACCCGCTCCTGGAGCTCACCGGAGAATTCCTCGACCACTTCCTGCAATTCGTGGCTCGCCTTCTTGATACGTGGAGACAGGATGCGGATCACGAGCACGTAGAACGGCACCACGATCAGCGAAATCCAGGCGAGGCGCGCGTCGAGCACGAACAGGATCCAGACCACGAAGGTTAGAGGCACCGCGTCGATCCAGATGTTGGTCATAGCCGAGCCGACGAAGTTTTGCGCCAGCATGATATCGGCGACGAAGCGCGACACGATTCCGCCCGAGGTCGAGCGATCGAAGAATGAATGCGAGAGGCGCTGCATGTGCAGGAACAGCGCGTAGCGGAGATCGAAGATGAGCCGATGCCCCGCCATGCTCGCCCAGTAGTTGCGGTAGTAGGTCGCGATCGCCTGCACGATGAACAGCACGAAGAGCGCGGTCGTGAGCGCCTCGAGCTTGCCCGCGGCGCCGGCTCCGAGATGAAGCCATCCGGCGATCGCGATGCACCATCCGTCGATCAGCCGGTTGACGCGCTCCATGTGCGGCTGCGGCACCAGCAGAACGTCGAACACGTATTTGAAGGCGAGAGGGAACGCGAGCGGCAGGGTAAACTTCAGGATCCCCATGAACGAGCCGCCGGCGACGAGCCATAGATGCGGCCGCACATAGCCGAGAAAACGAACTAGGGGCGTGCGCGGCAGATGACGCGCGATCCACCCCGATTGTTGGTCTGGGTCGTCGGATGCAGGCGCGCGATCGGAAGACTCCGCCGCCTCCGGACAACCGGCTTCAGCAACAGACTTCGTTTGTGGCATGCAGGCATTGTACAGACGCCATAGACGCGAAAAAAGAGTCCTCCGCCGAAGCAGTTCCTTGCGTAAGCGTCGGAACCCGGTCTCGACCGCCTGCTGCTGCGCGGCACGGCCAAGGTCCTGCCATCAGGATGAACTGGGTGTGAGTCCTAATTAAGGCTTTGGTTGAGGAGCGCAGTTTGACTCCCCTTCCCGCGCGGAAAGGGGAACCAGAAGCATCACTTTGGATTTTGGACAACGCTCAGAGCGTGCCGATCACGTCGCTGGGCACCGATTCCCACGCGCCACGCTCGGCGTCGAGCGGCGCGTTCTCGGCCCCGCTCTTCTCACCGAAGATCATCGTCGCGCGCTGAGATTCGGTGTAGCTGGGCCACTCGCCGATACTCTCGCAACTTGGATCGCCGCTCCGCGCGAACGCGATCCACGCGTCCTGCATCTGAGTCGCGAGCCGATCGGCCTGCGGACCCGAGCCGCAGAACGGAACCATCCCCGGTATGCGATGCGTGCCGAAGACGAAGCCGAGCTCCAGCGCATGACATGAGCCGAGAATGCCGCCCATCGCCGGAGATTTCCAGGTGAACAGGTAGTTGAACGATCGCGGCTCGCGGCGCGAGTGAGTCTCGGAGAGGCGTATGCCAGGCACGCGGAATACGCGGTCGGTTTCGATCGCAGCAAACAGATCTGTGATGGTCGTCGAGTCGCGGCGCGCCGCGCGCGCGTTCTCGTAGGTATCGATCACCGAGTCGGCGACCTCGGGCGCGAGCCGCCGTCCGATCCGCGCGGCGAGACCCGTACGATCGAGTTGCGCAAGGCCGGGATCGAGGATCGTGAAGAGCTTCCATTCCTCGAGCGTTGCCCCGGCCATCACCGCGACGCCGTCGGCCGAACCTTCCACGACGAGATCGATTGCGGGTTTCGGCAACACCGGACCATCGACCACCGGCTGATACGCCATCCCAAGCTCAGGATTCGGCAGGCCATTCGGAAGCAGTGCGCCCTTGAGCAGAGCGGCGGGCGCGAGCGCGCGGAGCGCATCAGGATTGGTGGGAGATGCACCGAGCGTCTTCAGTACGAATTCCGCGGTGCGATTCGCTTTCTGCACCGGTCCGCTCATGTTGCATGAGCCGCTTTGTGGAATCGCCTTGTGGAAGAGACCGCGCGCGAGCGGCGACGCGAGGAGAGTTCCCACGCTCATCCCGCCGGCGGACTCGCCGAAGATCGTGACGTTGTTCGGATCGCCGCCGAACTCCGCGATATTGTCGCGAACCCATTCGAGCGCCGCGATCTGATCGAGAATCCCTTCGTTGCCCGTCGAGCCGATACGTCCGTTGGTGATATCGACGAGGCGCAGAAACCCGAGCGCGCCGAGCCTGTAGTTCACCGTGACGACGACTGCATTGCCGCGCGCGGCGAGCGTGGCCGAATCGTAGATATCCTGCGAGCCCGCGCCGAAGGTGAAGCCGCCGCCATGAATCCAGACCATCACGGGCCGCGGCGCACGGTGCGTCCCGGGAGCCCAGATGTTGAGATAGAGACAATCTTCGGACAGCTCACCAGCGACGTTCATCGCTTCGAACGGTCCGACCTGGGTACGATTCTGGTAGGCAATCGCGCTGAAGCTGCGCGCGTCGCGCGTGCCGTTCCACTTCGCCGGCTTCTGCGGGGGCATCCAGCGCAGCGCGCCGACCGGAGGCGCAGCGAACGGAACGCCCTTGAAGACCTGTATTCCGCGCTCTTCAACGCCTTCGAGTTTGCCGAGCGCAGTCGTAACGCTTATCGCCATCAGTATCGCCTCCGAATTCGAACCGATGAAACGATAATCGCAAAATTACGGACTTGTTAACAAGTCTTTACATGCGCGTGGCGTAGCGATCGCTGCGTCGGCGATGGCATTTTGTGCACTGCGGGTGGGAACGACTGCGTCGACCGAGGACGCACTAGCGATTTTATTTCGACCTGAACGCGGGGATCACTTCCTCGGCGAACGCCTGCACCTCGTCGTCAACAATCATCGGCTCGACCTGCATGAAGATGAAATGAGTCACGCCCGCCTTCGCGAAGCGCTCGATCTTGTCGATACATTCCTGCTTGCTGCCGATGATCATCCGGTCGCGCGCTTTCTCGGGCGTGGTCTGACCCATCATCGCGATGAGGCCCGTCATCATCTCCTCGCGCTGTTGGGGAGGATTTATCGACATCGCGAGCATCTCGGTCATCTCGATCTCGTCTGTGTCGCGGCCTACCGTGTCGCCGTGACGTTCGATCGTGCCGATCAGCCGGCGCATCTCATCGGCGTCGGCGTTGGTCATGTTCCACATGTCGGCGTGTTCGGCGACGATTTTGAGCAGCACGCGCTCGCCGTGTCCGCCGATCATCAGCGGCGGATGCGGCTTCTGCAGCGGCTTTGGATTGCAAATCGCGTCCACCACCTTGTAGTGCTTGCCATCGAGCGAAGTCTTTTCCTGCGTGAACATCCGCTTGATGATCCGGCACGCTTCATCGAGGGCCTGGAGCCGGGCCGGAATCGTTTTGAAATCAATACCGAAGCTCCTGTGCTCCAGCTCAAACCATCCGGAACCGATCCCGAGGTTGAGCCGCCCGCCGCTCGCGATATCCAGCGTCGCGGCCATCTTCGCCGTGAGACACGGGTTGCGATAGGTGTTGCCGTTGACGAGCGCGCCGATACGCGCGCGCTTGGTGTGC